>JANONQ010000123.1:0-4288 GCA_031420935.1 Novosphingobium sp.
GCTGGCGGAAAGGTCCGGAATTGCCCGGCGGCTGAAAGCCGATCTGCTGCTCTCGATCCATGCGGACAGTACCGAAGAGGGCACCGAGGCGAGCGGCGCGACAGTTTACACCTTGTCCGAACAGGGGTCGAGCGAAACGGCTCGCCGCATGGCCGAGCGTGAAAACCGGTCGGATTCGATCAATGGTATCGCCCTTGATGACACCAGCGATGCCGTCAGCGCCATACTCGTCGATTTGTCACAGCGCGAAACCCAGGTTCGTTCCAAGGAAATGGCCTGGCTGATCCTGCGCGAAGCACGGGGGCGAATGCGCTTCCGGCCGATACCGTTGCAGTCGGCGGCGTTCATCGTGCTCAAATCGCCCGATGTGCCCTCTGTGCTGTACGAGACCGGCTATATCAGCAATGCCGGGGACGTCGCCCGGCTGGTTGATCCTGAAGGGCGCCGGATCTTCGCCGAAGCCGCCGCGCGAGCGATCCGGGCGTTCTTCGCCCGCCAGTTGCGGTACTGAAAGGTGCTGGCGCTGGGCAAAGCGGGCGTGCTAGAGGCGCTGCGCTATGGCCGAGACCACCGAGCCCGATAATTTGCGCTACCGCGTTCGCCGCGATGCCAGCGGGATTTTGACAACGATTCGCGATAATTGGCGCAGCAACCGAAAGGTACGGCTGGTCGGTTTTGGCTTTGGCGGCTTGGTGCTGATCTATTTTCTGGTCTGGACCCTGGTGCTGAGCAGCCTGCCATCGGCGGACAAGCTGTTAAGCTATCAGCCGCCGCTGCCAAGCATGGTGCGCGGCGTTGATGGCCAGATCGTCTATAGCTATGCGCGCGAGCGGCGGGTGCAGCTGCGCTACGTCGATTTCCCCAAGCAGCTGGTCAACGCCTTTTTGGCGGCCGAGGACAAAACCTTCTGGACCCATGGCGGAGTCGATTACCCCGGCCTTGCCGGCGCGGTCATCGATTATGTCGGAAAGATCGGCTCGGGACAGCGAGCCAGGGGCGGCTCGACGATCACTCAGCAAGTCGCCAAGAACATCCTGATCGGCAACGAATACTCCATCGGCCGCAAGCTCAAGGAAATGATCGTCGCGCGGCGAATCGAGGATGTCCTCGACAAGCCGCAGATCCTCGAGCTCTATCTCAACGAAATTCCCCTCGGCCGGCAGAGCTTCGGCGTGCAGGCGGCGTCGCGCGCCTATTTCGGCAAGGACGTGGGCGAGCTGCAGCTGCATGAGGCGGCATTTCTTGCAATCTTGCCCAAGGCGCCCGAAACCTATGGCCGCGCCAGAAACGCTGCTTCGGCGATTGCCCGGCGCAACTGGGTGCTCGATCAGATGGTCAGCAACGAGCTTGCCACCCAGGCCGAGGCCGACGCCGCCAAAGCGCGGCCGCTGGGCATCATCCCGCACCGGGTCGAGTCCTATGATCCGGCGGTCGGCTATTTCGTCGAGGAAGTCCGCCGCCGCCTAATTAGCAAGTTCGGTGAAACCGCCGAGGATGGCTCTAACAGCGTCTACGCCGGCGGGCTGTGGGTGCGCACTTCACTCGACCCGGAAATGCAGAAGGCGTCGCTGGATGCCCTGCGAGCAGGACTGCTGCGCTATCATAGCGGCAAGGGTTGGCGCGGCCCGATCGCGCATGTGAACCTCGATCCCGAGGGCTGGCAGACACAGCTGGTATTGCTCGGCAAATCGGTGACCTACCAGAACTGGCGCGTCGGCATTGTGCTGCGGGTTTCCGGGCCTAGCGGGGAGATCGGCTTTTCAGACGGATCGCGCGCGCCGCTGACGGGTCTGCCCGATAGTCTGCGCGCAGGCGACATCATTGCCGCCGCGCCCGCCGGGTCCACCTACGCCGTGCGCACGATCCCCGAGGTTTCCGGCGGCATGGTGGTCGAAAGCCCGTATACCGGCCGGGTGCTGGCGGTGCAGGGCGGCTTCGATGCCGGCCTCGGTTCGTTCAACCGGGCGACGCAAGCGCTGCGTCAGCCGGGCTCGACGATCAAGCCCTTCGTTTATGCCACCGGTCTCGATTACGGAATGACACCGGCCAGCATGATCCTGGACGGTACGTTTTGCGTCTATCAGGGCGCGAACCTGGGCGAGAAATGCTTCAAGAACTTTGACATGCGCGGTGCCGGCGGCACCCACACGCTGCGCTGGGGCCTGGAGCAGTCGCGCAATCTGATGACCGTGCGGATCGCCAACGACGCCGGGATCGAGCGCGTCGTGCGGACCTTCGACCGGGTCGGCATCGGCAAGTACGAGCCCTATTTCTCCTTCGCGCTCGGCGCCGGCGAGACCACCGTGTTGCAGATGGTCAATGCCTATTCGGCGCTGGCCAACCAGGGCGTGCAATATCCCGCAACGCTGATCGATTATGTTCAGGACCGCAGCGGCAAGGTGATCTGGCGGGCCGACACGCGCCCTTGCGAGGGTTGCCGCATGGCGCAGTGGAACGGCAAGCCGATGCCCCGCCTCGCGCCGCGCGGCAAGCAGGTGCTGGACCCGCGCACCGCCTACCAGACCGTGCATATGCTCGAAGGCGTGGTGACCCGCGGGACGGCGACCAGGCTCAGGGATCTGGAACTGCCGATCTTCGGCAAAACCGGGACGACCTCGGGACCGACCAATGTCTGGTTCATCGGCGGATCGCAGCAATATATTGCCGGCGTTTATCTGGGCTACGACCAGCCCCGCTCGCTCGGCGGCTATGCGCAGGGCGGCACCTACGCCGCGCCGATGGTCAAGGATCTGATCGTGGCAACCCGGCCGCGCTGGAGCCATGTGCCGCCCGCCGCGCCGGCCGACATCCACATTGTCAAGATTGACCGGATTACCGGCAAACGGGTGTTTGCCGGCGAGCCGACCAGCGATCCCAAATCGTCGATAATCTGGGAGGCATTCAAGCCGGATACCGAGCCCAAGCGGTCGACCCGCTCTGATGAGCTTGCAGCAAAGCGCGACCAGCTGCTTGCAGCCCTGCGCGGCGGAGGACAGGCGGCAGCTCAGGCGCCAAAGGTGGCGAAGGCACAGACCGCCGATCCCAAGAACTTCGTTGAGGAGCAGGGCGGAGTTTACTGACCGGCAGCCGAGTGATCCTGCAAGAAGACCTTGACCGGTTCATGGCCAGCGACCAAGCCAAGGCACAGATGTCGCCGGGCTGGTAACGCTCCTGTGTTTGAGCGCGGCTTCGTACATAACCGGCCAGACCTATCCGCTCAACGGCGGATTTAGCGTGGCGATCTGAACGATTGCAGTTGACGAATCCGGCGGAGATTGAAACCTAGCCGCTGGAAAAGCCGAGACCTTAGAAATTTGAAGGGAATATAATGCCGTCGCCGCAATTTCATGCACCACAGACCGTTGAGCAAGCCATTGCGCTGCTCGCGGGCGATCCGCAAGCGCGGCTCCTGGCGGGAGGGACCGATTTGATCGTCCAGCTGCGCGCGCGCCGGATCGCGCCCAGCGCCATCGTCGATATCAAGCGGATCGCCGGGATGGACGCCATCCGCGCGCATGCCGGCGGCTTCGCCATTGGCGCAGCAACGCCTTGCACAGCCTTGCAGGACGACAAGGCGCTCGCCGCTGCCTGGCCCGGCGTGGTCGAAGCGGCCAATCTGATCGGTTCTGTGCAAGTGCGCAATCGCGCGACCATGGCTGGCAATCTCTGCAACGCCTCGCCGGCGGCGGACAGCGTGCCCGCGCTGGTCGCGGCGGGTGCCACCTGCGTCATCGCCGGTCCGGGCGGCCAGCGCGAAATTCCGGTCGAGCAGCTTCCCCGCGGACCGGGCAGCACATCGCTGGCACCGGGCGAGTTCGTCGTGGAAATCCGCTTGCCCGCCCGTCCGGCGGGGGGAGGGGACGCCTATTTGCGCTCGATCCCGCGCACCGAGATGGACATTGCCGTGGTCGGTTGCGGCGCGGCGCTGGTGCTCGATGGCGGCGGCATCTGTACTTCGGCGCGCATTTCCATCGGTGCCGTCGCGCCGACCGTGCTGCTGGTCGAAGCGGCAGGCGCGGCGCTGGTCGGCTCGAAGCTTGGCAATGCGGATATGGAACGGATGGCCGATGCCGTGCGCGCCGCCTGCCGGCCGATCGACGACAAGCGCGGTACCATCGCCTACCGCATCGCCATGGCCGGGGTGCTAGCCCGGCGCGTCGTCGAGATTGCCCGTCAGCGGGCGGGAGATAAGTGATGAGCAAGCTGTTCGTAACCGCCACGGTCAACGGCGACACGCAGGAATTCCTCTGCGATCCCGCCGCGACCCTGCTTGATGTGCTGCGCGACG
>JANONQ010000124.1:0-6636 GCA_031420935.1 Novosphingobium sp.
CCGGACGGAAGCCGCGTGGGCGCCGGTTTCACGGTCCTGCAGGATCAGGTAATCGGCCGCGGCGGTATCGTACTGATCTGTTTCCAACGTGCCGTCGTGCGGGATATCCCACTTCAGCCGGTCGACGAAGACGCGCTTGCGGTCGGCATGCATGCTCGTGAACAGGCCTGGCAGTGCCGACGCATCCGTGCGCTTCAAGTGCTGTATCATGGAACCCTCCCACTGCTTATGAGGAGGAGTTTCGCGGGAATCCGGACTGTCCGCATTCCCCCAAAAGGGGGATGGACTTACGCGCTTGCCGTTAGCCGAGCATTTCGCTCATCGGCACGAGCCCATCGTAAAGCGCCCGCACCACCACTTGCATGCGCTTGGGCACATCGTAGCGGGCACGCGCATCGGCAATGTGCCGTTTCACGGTTTCCTCGGCGATGCCCAGGATCTTGCCGATCTCCCAGTCGGTTTTGCCGCGCGCGACCAGCACGATGCATTCAAGCTGGCGGGCGGTCAGCCGAACCGTTTCCTGAGCAGAGACACCCCGCATGCGGGTGACAAGCGTGCGAGCGGCCTGAAACGCGAAAGAGCCGACCAATTGGGCCATTGCGAAGCTGGCGGCGGGCACTGACCGCGATTGTCCGACCGCAAAATTGCAGGAGCCGTTGAGCTCTCCGGGGATATTTGCCGGAACGGTAAACCCGTCCCAAATTCCTGCCTCCCTGGTTTTTTCAATGATCTGAATGTGATTGCTGGTCAGATTGATCAAGTCCGGCAGCTGGGCCCAGCCGAACCCGACAGCGGTTCTCTGGCAGGCAAGCAGCACTGGATCGAAATTGATGACTTCGCCCGAAACATACTGATCGACCCAAAACTGCGGGTAATTGCTCAACGCGATGAATTCGCTGGTCAGCACGCACCCATCCTGTGGGACAAACGGCCTGAGGTCGACGTGATGGAGCAGCGCAAAATAATCGAAGCCCATCTCGTGCGAGATGCACTGCATAAGATCATGCAGGTCCGCAGGGTTTGACGCCTTGCGGGATCGGTCAATAAACGCCTGAACATCAGACAATTGCGTCATGATTACGCCCCGCTCCCGACTCATTGGGCCGGCTTTTGCCACCATTATCGACTGAGTGTCGGAATGGCGATAGGCCGCCGCACAGCAAATGCAATCAAGCCGCCGTGCTGTTAACCCCCATGCCAGCGAGGTAGCGCTTGATGTTACGCGCCGCCTGCCGCAGCCGCTGCTCGTTCTCAACCATGGCGATGCGCACGAAGCCCTCGCCTTCCTCGCCGTAACCGACGCCGGGCGCGACCGCGACTTCGGCGTGGGTGAGCAGCTGCTTCGAAAATTCAAGGCTGCCCATGTCCTTCAGCGCCGGCGGCAGCGGTGCCCAGGCGAACATCGAGGCTTTGGGCGAGGGGATTTCCCAGCCGGCCCGGCCGAACGATTCGACCAGGACATCGCGCCGCTTGCGGTAGAGCATGCGGTTGGTCTCGACGATGTCCTGCGGACCGTTGAGCGCGGCGCAGGCGGCTGCCTGTATCGGCGTGAAAGCCCCGTAATCGAGGTAGCTCTTCACCCGGCTCAGCGCGGCGATCAGCCGCTTGTTGCCGACTGCAAAGCCAACCCGCCAGCCGGCCATCGAGAAGGTCTTGCTCATCGAGGTGAATTCGACGGCGATATCCTTGGCCCCCGGCACCTGCAGGATCGAAGGCGTCGGAACGCCGTCGTAATAAAGTTCGGAATAGGCAAGGTCGGATAATACCCAAACCTTGTTCTCCTTCGCCCAGGCGACCAGCCGCTCATAGAATGCCAGGTCAACCGTTTCGGCGGTTGGGTTCGAAGGATAGTTGACGATCAGCACCGAAGGGCGCGGCACGGTGAAGGCCATCGCCCGCTCCAGCGCGCGCCAGTAGTTCTCGTCGGGCGTCACCGGCACCGAGCGGATTGTCGCCCCGGCGATGATGAAGCCGAAGGTGTGGATCGGATAGCTGGGATTGGGCGCCATCACGACATCGCCGGGCGCGGTCATCGCCGTCGCCATGCTGGCGAGGCCTTCTTTCGAGCCCATCGTCATCACCACTTCGCTGGCCGGATCGAGTTCGACGCCGAAGCGGCGGGCGTAATAATTGGCTTGCGCCTTGCGCAGGCCGGGGATGCCTTTGGACGCCGAATAGCCATGCGCATCGGGCTTCTGCGCCACCTCGCAAAGCTTGGCGATGACATGCGCCGGCGGCGGCAGATCGGGGTTGCCCATGCCGAGGTCGATGATGTCCCTACCCGCCTGGCGGGCTGCGGCGCGCATGTCATTCACTTCGGCGATGACATAAGGCGGCAGTCGCTTGATGCGGTAGAACTCGTCGTCCATGACTTCGGTATATCCGGTTGCTTGTGGCGGGTGTGCCACACGTCTTGTTTCTTAGGCGATAAACTGGCGCTGGCAAATGGCGGTTGGGGAGCTATGCTGATCCCAGAGTGGAGATGGCTCGCAACTGCAACCGGCGGGCTATGCGCCGAGGTTAGGGAGACAGTTCGAATGGCCGACGATCCTGGCGGTACTGAGGGCGGCGGCGGCGGCGGTTTTGCCGAATTGTTGCGGGCCCAGAACGATGCCCTGTCCCAGGCATGGGGACAATTGCTCCCCGGCGAAGATGCTGGCCTGCCAGGTGCCGGAGACGGCGCGCAGTGGGCCGGGGTCGCAGGCCGGATGCAGGCGATGTGGCTGGAGTTCCAGCAGCAGCAGGCCCTCAAAGCGGCGGAGCGGAGTACGCATTACACCAATCCGGCCACCTGGCTGACCCTGCTCGATGGCTGGCGGCAGTCGCTGCCGCTGACCGACCCGGAGCGGCAGGCGCAGCTGTGGGAAAACGGCCTGTCGCTGTGGCAATCGGTGCTGGGGCAATATGGTATCGGCCCGGAAGCCGCAGCGGCTGACGGTGGCGAGCCTAACCTGCCGCGCCGCGACCGCCGCTTCGCCGATCCGGCCTGGCGCCAGACGCCGCTGTTCGCGCTGATCCACCAGACCTATCTGCTGATGTCCGAGGAACTGGCGGCGATGGCCAAGGATGCCGCAGTAACTGATCCCGCGAAGTCAGCGCAGCTGCGCTTCTTTACCGATGTCGTGCTGGACGCGCTCAGCCCCGCCAATTTCCTCGCCACCAATCCGCAGGCGCTGGCGAAGGCGTCGGCCACCAAGGGCGAGAGCCTGGTCAAGGGCTTTGCCCATCTGCTCGCCGATCTGCAGCGCGGCCAGCTCACCCACACCGATGCGTCCGCCTTCCGGCTCGGCGAGAATATCGCCGTCACCCCGGGCAAGGTGGTACATGAAACGCCGCTCTACCAGCTGATCCAGTATGCCCCGGTAACCGAAAATGTGCTCGCGGTGCCGCTGGTGATCTTCCCGCCGTGGATCAACCGCTTTTACATCCTCGATCTTAACCCGGCGAAAAGCTTCGTGCGCTGGGCGGTGGAGCAAGGCATTTCGGTATTCATGGTCTCGTGGAAATCGGCCGACGCTTCCATGGCCGATGTCGTGTGGGACGATTACATCGCCGCCGAGTTGGGCGCGATCGATGCGATCCGCGCCCGGCTCGACGTACCCGCTGTCCATGTCATCGGCTATTGCGTCGCCGGCACCACCCTGGCCGCAGCGCTGGCAATCATGGCGCGGCGCGGCGATGCGGAAAAGGTGAAAAGCGCCACCTTCTTCACCGCCCAGGTCGATTTCGAGGCTGCGGGAGACCTCAAACATTTCATCGACGACACGCAGATCGCCGCTGTTCGCAAGCTCGCACCAAACGGTTATCTCGACGGGCGGGTGATGGCGGCGGCGTTCAATCTGCTGCGCGGGCAGGACCTGATCTGGAACTACGTCGCCAGAAACTACCTGATGGGCGAAGACTACCCGGCGTTCGATCTGCTTCACTGGAACGGCGATGTCACGAATTTGCCAGCCAAATGGCACGAGGCCTATTTGCGTGACCTCTACCGCGACAACCGGCTGGCGGTCGCCGATTCGCTGTCGGCGCTGGGCACGCCGATCGACATCGGCCGGATCGAGACGCCGTGCTACATCCAGGCCGGCCGGGAGGACCATATCGCTCCGCCCGAAAGCGTATGGAAGCTGACACATCACCTCAAGGGCGACCCGACATTCGTGCTGGCGGGTTCCGGGCATATCGCCGGCGTGGTCAATCCGCCCGCCGCCGGCAAATACCAATACTGGACCAACGACGGCGAGGCGGACAGCCTCGAGGCCTTCATCGCCGGGGCCAGTGAACATAAAGGCAGCTGGTGGCCGCACTGGGCACAGTGGCTGCGGGCGCAAGATTCCGGTCAGGCCCCAGCCACAGGGACGCGCGCGCCAGGCGGCGCCGGCGATGCGGTGATCGAGGACGCGCCAGGCCGCTACGTAAAAACGCGCTAGGCGCAGTCCCGCCCGCACCCCAGTATTTTTGCTGCATTGCAGCATTCGTTGTTGACTTCGCGTCCGCGGACGCTAATTGGTGCAGCGCAGCATTGCAGCGCGCGTGCGGAATATAAAGCGAAGGACTGATCGATCATGGCCGATACCGGAGACATCAACGGTTCTGAATCCGCCGAAAAAGCCTATGCCAGCGCCGCCGAAAAGGCCGCTCCCAAGGCCGACGCGCAGGCTCCTGCAGCGCTCGAATTTCCGGCCAAGCTGAACCGGATCCGCGAAGCTCCGGAAGAGGCTGTGAAGCCAGCCGCCGCTGCTTCGCCCGCGCTCGCCAGCGCGGCGAAGGTTGAACTTCCGGCCGAGCTGGAAGCCGACCTGGCCAAACCGGCGCTGAAGCGCATCGCTGCCGCCAAGCCAAAGGCACCCAAGGCTCCGAAAGCACCCAAGGCCAAGCGAATCAAAGCAGACGCTGCCCCGAAGACCGCCCCGCGCAAGGTGGCCGCCGCCAAGAAAACGGTAGCCCCGAATGAGCTTGTTGCCGCGAAAACCGCCAAGACAGCAGCACCGGCGACCCCGACAAAGCCGGTCAAGCTGAAGATTCAATCCGCACCCATCAAAATTCTCAAGCGTTTAAAGGATACTCCCATGCCTAACACGAAATCCGCCACCTACACCCCCGACCTCAAGACCTTGGTCGCTGTTGCGCAGACAAAAGCCAAGTTGGCCTTGGGCAAGGGTAGCGCCGTATTCGGCGAGGCCTCTGGTTTCGCTAAGGGCAACGTCGAGGCGGTGGTCGCATCGGGCAAGATCCTCGCCAATGGCCTGCAGGACATCGGCAAGACCTATGTCGCCGAGAGCAAGGCTGCGGTCGAAACCGTGACTGCCGACGTCAAGGCGCTGGCCGCGGTGAAATCGCCGACCGACTTCGTCCAGCTGCAAAGCACGATCCTGCGCCGCAATGTCGATCGCGCCATCGCGCTCGGCTCGCAGAACAGCGAGGCCATGCTCAAGCTCGTCGGCGAAGCCTTCGCACCGCTTTCCGCCCGCGCCAGCCTGGCCGTGCAGAAGATCAAGCAAGCCGCCTGATCCCCGGCGATCCGGCTTTCCTCTCCAGGCGAAATCTGCCGCATGCGCGGGCCGGACAGTGCATACTGTCCGGCTCGTTTGCATTTCCGAAACCGGATGGTGGCATCGACACCTTGTTTTGTACCCCCTCGATGCGATATTCTGTCACGATGGCATGGCGTTCCGATCTTGAAGATTCGCAGCTGAAACAGCTGAACCCCTGCGTGCGGCCGCGCGCTGCGGGGGATGGCGATCCGGGCGGCAGCGATTCGGGGGGAGGCGACGGGCAGGATCAGCTCGGCACTGCCACCAAGACCCGAACCAAATCCAAGAAGCCGAGCCAGTTCAAGGTGCTGCTGCTGAACGACGACTACACCCCGATGGAATTCGTCGTCATGGTGCTCAAACGCTTCTTCAACATGAACATCGAACAGGCGACCCGGGTGATGCTCCACGTTCATCAAAAGGGCGTCGGCGTCTGCGGGGTATTCCCCTATGAAATCGCCGAAACCAAGGTCAATCAGGTGATGGACTTCGCCCATCGCAACCAGCATCCGCTGCAATGCACGCTGGAGAAGGCCTGATCGTCCCGCCTCGCCACCGAGATTGGGCTTTCCCTTGTAAAGCGCGAACGATAAGGCTTGCCTGACCGCCGCTTTCGGCGCGCATCAAGCCGGGCTTCGCTTTGCCATTCCTTACCGCCACAGATCGATACATCTTCCGGCTGGTCGTCGGGCCGATGGTGGCGGTGTTCGTCATCGCCGCTTCGCTGCTGGTGCTCGACAAGATGCTCAAGCTGTTCGATTTCGTCGCCACCCAGGGCGGTCCGGTCAGCGTGGTGTTCCGCATGCTGGCCGATCTGCTGCCGGAGTACGCCGGGTTCGCCATTCCGCTGGGGTTGATGCTCGGCATCCTGTTCGCCTTCCGCAAGCTGGCCACCACCAGCGAGCTCGATGTGCTGCGCGCCGTTGGCCTGAGCTACAACCGGTTGCTGCGGGTGCCCTATCTGATCACCGCCGCGCTGATGGCGGTAAATCTGGTGATCGTCGGCTATCTCCAGCCGATGTCCCGCTACTACTACGAGCAGTTGCAATATGAATTGCGGTCCGGCGCGCTGGGCGCGGCGATCAAGGTCGGCGAATTCACCACG
>JANONQ010000125.1:0-15834 GCA_031420935.1 Novosphingobium sp.
GAAGATCGTCCAGGAAACCCGGCTCTACGATCCCGACCGGGGCGAGACCCGCTCGATGCGGAGCAAGGAAGACGCGCATGATTACCGCTACTTCCCCGATCCCGACCTGCTGCCGCTCGAACTCGACGACGCTTTTCTGGACGAATGCCGCGCCAGCCTGCCCGAACTGCCCGATGCCAAGCGGCACCGGTATGAAACGGCGCTCGGCCTCTCGCCCTACAACGCCAACATCCTCACCGCCGAGGTGGAAACCGCCCGCTGGTTCGAAGCACTGCTGGCCGAGAGCGAAGCCAGGCAGGGCAAATCCGGCGCGGATGTGGCAAAGCAGGCGGCCAACTGGCTGACCTCGGAACTGTTCGGCGCGCTTAACCGGCTTGGCAAAGGCCTTGAGAATTCACCGGTAAGTCCTGCACAGGCCGCCGAATTGCTGGCTCTGGTGGCGGACGGCACGATCTCGGGCACCATTTCCAAACAGGTGTTCGAAAAGATGCTGGAGACGGGCGACGGTGCCGGGATCATCGTCGAGCGCGAAGGCCTCAAGCAGACCTCCGACACCGGCGCGATCGAAGCGGCAGTGGCCAAGGTGTTGGCCGACAACCCCGACAAAGTCACACAGTACCGCGCCGGCAAGGAAGCGCTGTTCGGCTTCTTCGTCGGCCAGACGATGAAGGCGATGCAGGGCAAGGGTAATCCGCAAGTGGTGAACGAGGCGGTGAAGAAGGGGCTGGCGAGTTAAACCGTTTCGGGTCGATCCGCACTTTGCCGGAAGTACGCCCGGTGATAGGATAGCTGTAATGAACCAGATGTCATTCATCCCGCCCTTCGTGGGCACGCGGCCCTACCGGATGACATCGGCGGACTATATCCGTGTGATTCAAGCCGGTGGGTTCGGCGATGCGCATGTCGAACTGGTCGAAGGGGAATTGATTCAGATGGCGCCATCCGGACCCGTGCACGGTAGCGCGAACGCGGATATAGTCGTCGAGCTAAGCGCAATTTATAGGCCGCTCGGTCTCCGCATCTTCATTGATACGATGGTAGAGCTGTCCGAGGCCAACATCCGCGCGCCTGACATCGTCGTAGTCGACAGGGAAATCGGCGATCGCAGCCATTTGGTCCCCGCCGACATCCTGCTCGCTATCGAAATCGCCGGTTCGACGCTGGCGGTGGATCTCGGCCCCAAGCGGATCGACTACGCCTCCTGGGGCATCCGCAACTACTGGGTGGTCGATGTCGAAGGTCGTCGCATCCACTGCTACACCGACCCGCAAGGCGCGGATTACTCCGCGATTCGGGTGATCGGGTTTGGCGAGCCGGTGCCGGTGCCAGGGGCGGATGAGACAATTGTTGTCGGTTAGGCTGGGTTGGCGCGATGAAACGGCAGCCCAGCGACGAGCTCAAGATGTCGGTTTTGGAACCCTTACCTTTCCCTAACCCCCGACATCGCCATCGAGCCAAACGCCCCGGCTTTCACCTTCCCCGTAATTGCATCGCCGTCCACCGTCGCCTCGCAATCCAGTTCCATCGGCATCGGCACTTTCATGTCCATCTTCCAGGTGAGCTTGCTGCCATCGACCTTGCCGTCGCGCACGTCCATCGAACCCATCGGGCCGGCGACGCCGCCGGTGAAGCTGGCACCGCTGACGGTGACCGTGAAGGTGCCATTCTGGTCGCCCATCGGGGTTTTGGTGACGATCTTGTAGCTGCCGGCTACGGACATGGGATTTTCTCCTGGTATGTTGAATTGCCGTTCTGGCGCGATGTGCCGCGCTGTCAACTGCCCGATACTGGCGCGGCGGCAATCTCCACCGGCAAACCCAGTCCCTTGAGCTGCGGCTCTACCAGTTTACGGTCTCCCACCACCACGAAGGTCAGGCCTTCATCCTGCAAATACGTCCGCGCTGCGTTGTCGAGCGCCTTGGCGTCGATTGCGCGGTAGCGGCTGGGCAGGGTGGCGTAATAGTCGTCCGGTCGGCCTAGGCGGTCGTTCTGGACGATGGCGGCGAGCACCTGGGCATTGGTTTCGAAGCGGTTGGGCAACCCGCGGATATTGCCGTCGGTGACGCGGCCCAGTTCCTCGGCGTTGACCGGCTTCTGCGCGGGGAAGGCTGCGATGTCGGCGAGCAGCAAGCGGATCGAATCGCCGGTGCGGTCGGCCTGGACCGGGGCGGCGACGGCGAAGCTGCGCGGGCCGATAGGGCTGCGCACCGCGCTGGAGACGCCGTAGCTCCAGCCCTTGTCCTCGCGCAGATCGAGGTTGAGCCGCGACAGGAAGCCGCCGCCGAGCACTTCGTTGGCCAGTTCCAGCGACTCGAGGTTGGGCTCCCGGCCAGTCACCGGCAGCACCCGGCCGGCATAGATCACCGATTGCGGCGAACCCGGCCGGTCGATCAGGAGAATACCGGGGACCGGCGCGGGGATCGGCGCGGCGAGGTTCTTGACGGGCTTTGGTGTCGCCGGTGCCTGCCAACTGCCGAACGCCGCTTCCAGCAGCGGTAGCAGTTGCGCCATACTGATGTCGCCAGCGACGGTGACGCGCGCCGTGTCCGGGCGCAACCATTTGTCATGGGCGGCGCGCAGGTCTGCGGGGGTGAGCGCGGCGAGGGACTTCGCGTCGCCCAGCCCGTCGCCCGGCTGGGCATAGGGATGCTGGCCGAACAGCACCCGGTTAAGTTCGCGCGCGGCGAGGGCGCGGGGGGTGGCGAGGGTCTGGGCAAGTTGGGCGAGCTGCTGATCCTTGACGCGGGCAACCTCCGCATCGGCAAAGGCCGGATGGCGCACGATATCGGCCATCAGTGCCAGCGAGGGTGCCAGATTGGCGGTAAGGGCGCTGAGCGTAATCGAGCTGGCATCGACGCTGCCACCGGCCGCGATGCTGGCGCCCAGCCGCTCCTGCTCCTCAGCGATTTGTGTCGCGTCGCGGCTTGTGGTGCCTTCGTCGAGCATGCCAAGCATCAGTGCCTGGGTTCCCGGCGTATCGAGCGCGTCGGCGGCAAAACCGGCATCGAAATCAAGGCTGAGGATTAGCTTTGGCACGGCGGTGCGGCGGGCGAGCGCGACCGGGATGCCGTTCGATAATGCGGCGCGTTCCACCGCCGGGAAGGCGAGGTCGGCGACCGGCAGGATCGGCGGCGCAGCGCGTTTGGGGCCGGGCGCTAACTGCGGGGCCGGGCGCTTTGCATCAGCACGCGCTGCGCGGCTGGCCGCCTCGTCGCCCCAGCCGCCCATGGCCTCGCCTTTCTCGGTACGAGCGCCGGGCGTAACGGCAAAGGCAAACACTGGCCGGGTCAGCCAGCGCTGCATGGCGGCGCGCACTTCCGCCGGGGTGACGGCGGCGATTCGGGCGAGGTCTGCCTTGTATTTGGCGGGATCGCCCGAATAGAGCTGCCCCTCTGCTAATGTCGCGCCCTTGCCGGAAAAGCCCCCGACCTGCTCCAGTGCACCGATCTGGGCGGAGACCGCTACGGTCGCGGCGCGGCGTACTTCGTCGTCGGTCGGCCCCTCGGCGATATACTGCGCGATCAGTGCGTCGAACCGCGCTTCCGCCGCGGCACGCTCCACCCCGGGTTTCACATCCATCGTTGCCTGCAAAAAGCTGACCTGCTCGAAGCTCTGCGCGCTGGCGGTGACCGCGACCGCAAGTTTTTCGCTCCGCACCAGCGCATTGTCGAGCCGCGAGCTGGCGAGGCCGCCCAGCACCCGCATGGCGACATCGAGCGCGGGCGCATCGGGGTGGTTGAGCCCCGGCCCGCTCCAGTTGCGGGTGAGACGGGGAAGCGGAACCCGATCGGTCATCTCGCGCTTCGCTGGTGCGGCAAGGGCGACGGGAGCCGCCGCTACTGGGCGAACTTCGGGGCCGCGTGGGATGTCGCCGAACCATTTCTCGACGAGTGGGCGGGCGGCGGCGGCATCGACATCGCCGGCCAGGACGAGAACGACATTGTTTGGCCCGTAATTGTCCCGAAACCACTGGCGCACATCGCCAAGGCTGGCGGCCTCGAGATCGGCCATCGAGCCGATAGTGGCGTGGCGATAGGGATGACCGACCGGAAACAGACCGTCGCCGATGGCGTAGTCCATCAGGCCGTAAGGCTCGTTGTCGTTCTGCCGCTTCTCGTTCTGGACAACCCCCCGCTGCTTGTCGAGCTTGTCCTGCGTAACCGCGCCCAGCAGATGGCCCATGCGGTCGCTTTCCATGAACAGCGCCAGGTCGAGCGCGCCCTTGGGTACGGTTTCGACGTAATTGGTGCGGTCGTACCAAGTCGAGCCGTTGGTCGCGGTCGAGCCGGCGGCTTCGAGCGGCACGTCGAAACTCGGCACGTTGCCTGAACCGCCGAAGAACAGATGTTCGTAAAGGTGGGCAAAGCCGGTTTTGCCGCGCGGCTCATTCTTCGAGCCCACGCGGTAATACAGCGTGACGCCGACTATTGGCGCCTTGCGGTCGGTGTGAATGAGCGTGGTCAGGCCGTTGGCGAGGGTGAAGCGCTCGTAAGGGATATCGACCGCCTGGACGAGCTGGCTCAGCGGCGCGGGGGCGGCCGTTGCTGCAACGGCGGGCGCGGGCATGGCTGCAACCGGCGCGCGCGGCTGGGTTGCGCAGGCGGTGAGGGTGACGGCGGCGAGGGCGGCGGTTAGGAGGTGACGCATGGCGGCGTTGTTAGCAGAGTGGGCGGCCAAGGCCACCCGTTGCGGATCAGGAAATGGCTTCCCTCCCGCAAGCGGGAGGGGGACAGGAAGGCTCGAACCGGAAATATAACCATCCCCGCCGAAAAATCTGCCCGCTGTCGGAGATGCGCCAGTGCCCGTCGGCCACGCGGCGGCATTCCATGCGCACATCGGCGAGCGCTGCGGGATCGCAGGTGTTGAACGGCAGGGTGCCGACAGCGGCGAAGAACAGCGGCACGAAGCTAGCCTCCGCATTGATTTGGCCATAACACCTTCCTTTGCTGTGCCACTATACCGCCGTTCGATATGGACTGGGCAGGCCGAGGCCAAGTCTGGCGGAGCGGATTGCGCGAAATTTTAGCCTACCTCCTTGTGTTGCCAATACGCAACACTATGTCTGGCAGACAGGAGGAATTTAGGCCATGAACCTCGAAAAATTCACCGACCGCGCCAAGGGTTTCCTGCAGGCTGCACAGACCATCGCGATCCGGCTTAGCCATCAGCGGCTCAGCTGTGAGCACATCCTCAAAGCGCTGCTCGACGACGATGAGGGCATGGCCGCCGGCCTGATCCAGCGCGCCGGCGGCAATTTGAAATTCGCCGTGGATGAGATCGACAAGGCGCTTGCCAAGCAGCCGGCGGTATCGGGGGGCGGGGCGCAGGCAGCGCCTGGCCTTGATAATGACGCAGTGCGCGTGCTCGATCAGGCCGAGCAGATCGCGCAGAAATCGGGCGATGCCTATGTCACGGTCGAGCGGATGCTGGTCGCGTTGGCGCTCGCCACCACCACGGCGGCGGGACAGGCGCTGAAAGCGGCGAACGTCACCCCGCAGGCGCTCGAAGCGGTGATCGCCGAACTGCGCGGCGGCCGTACCGCCGATAGTTCTTCGGCCGAACAAAGCTTTGAGGCGATGAAGAAATATGCGCGCGATCTGACTCAGGCGGCGCGCGACGGTAAGCTCGATCCGGTGATCGGCCGCGACGAGGAAATCCGCCGGACCATCCAGATCCTCGCCCGCCGCACCAAGAACAACCCGGCGCTGATCGGCGAGCCCGGCGTCGGCAAGACCGCGATTGCGGAAGGCCTCGCGCTGCGCATCGCCAATGGCGACGTGCCGGATTCACTCAAGAATCGCCGGCTGATGTCGCTCGACATGGGCAGCCTGATCGCCGGGGCCAAATACCGCGGCGAGTTCGAGGAACGGCTGAAGGCGTTGCTTGATGAGGTCAAAGGCGCCGAGGGCGAGATCATCCTGTTCATCGATGAGATGCACACGCTGATCGGCGCTGGCAAGGGCGAGGGAGCGATGGACGCATCCAACCTGCTCAAGCCTGCGCTCGCCCGCGGGGAGCTGCACTGTATTGGCGCGACCACGCTCGACGAATACCAGAAGCACGTCGAAAAAGACGCGGCGCTGCAGCGGCGCTTCCAGCCGGTGTTCGTTGGCGAGCCGACGGTCGAGGACACCATCTCGATCCTGCGCGGGCTTAAGGACCGCTACGAAGAGCACCACGGCGTGCGGATCACTGACGGCGCGATTGTGGCGGCGGCGACACTGAGCAACCGCTACATTGCCGACCGCTTTCTGCCCGACAAAGCGATCGACCTGATGGACGAGGCCGCCAGCCGTATCCGCATGGAAGTGGAAAGCAAGCCCGAGGAAATCGAGGGGCTCGACCGGCGGATCATGCAGCTCAAGATCGAGGAAATTGCCCTTGCCAAGGAAAGCGACCAGCCGTCGAAAGACCGTCTTGATGCTCTGCGCGAAGAGCTGGCCGGGCTCGGGGAACAGTCCGCCGCGCTGACCACCCGCTGGCAGAATGAGCGCGACAAGATCGCCGCCGAGGGCAAGCTCATGGAGCAGCTTGGCGCCGCCCGGATCGAACTGGAACAAGCACAGCGTTCGGGCGATCTCGGGCGGGCGGGTGAACTGGCCTATGGCCGCATTCCCGAACTGGAGAAGCAGCTCGCGGAGGCCGAAGGCATCGGTGCAAATGCGCTGCTGCGCGAGGAAGTGACCGGTGAGGACATCGCTGCCGTCGTCAGCAAGTGGACCGGCATTCCGGTCGACCGGATGCTGGAGGGCGAGCGCGAGAAGCTGCTCAAGATGGAAGCGATCATCGGCCAGCGGGTGATCGGCCAGCAGGATGCAGTCACCGCTGTGTCCAAGGCCGTGCGGCGGGCGCGGGCGGGTCTGCAGGATCCGAACCGGCCGCTTGGCAGCTTCTTGTTCCTCGGGCCAACCGGCGTTGGCAAGACCGAGCTGACCAAGGCGCTCGCCGGCTTCCTGTTCGACGATGACAGCGCCATGGTCCGCATCGACATGTCCGAATTCATGGAAAAGCATGCGGTCTCCCGCCTGATCGGCGCGCCTCCGGGCTATGTCGGCTATGACGAAGGCGGCGTGCTGACCGAGGCGGTGCGGCGCCGGCCCTATCAGGTCATCCTGTTCGACGAGGTCGAGAAGGCGCACCCCGACGTGTTCAACGTGCTGCTGCAGGTGCTCGATGACGGGCGGTTGACCGACGGGCAGGGCCGGGTGGTCGACTTCACCAACACGCTGATCATCCTGACCTCTAACCTGGGCAGTCAGTACCTCGCCAATCTTGAGGAAGGTCAGGACGTCGAACTGGTCGAGCCGGAGGTGATGGACGTTGTGCGCGCGCACTTCCGGCCGGAATTTCTCAACCGGCTGGACGAGATCATTCTGTTCCACCGGCTCGGCCACGAGCACATGGGCCCGATCGTCGAAATTCAGGTTGGCCGGGTGGCACAGCTGCTCAAAGACCGCAAGATCACGCTGGAGCTGACCGATGCGGCCGAACGCTGGCTCGGCCGGGTCGGTTACGATCCGGTCTATGGCGCCAGGCCGCTGAAACGCGCGGTGCAGCGCTATTTGCAAGACCCGCTGGCCGATAAGCTGCTGGCGGGCGAAATTCCCGATGGGTCGAAACTGCGGATCGACGAAGGCGACGGGGGGCTCAGCATCGCGGTGGGGTAAAGCCTCAGCAAGCCGATTGACTGTGCCGACATCGGCGTTTAACCGCCCGCTTAAATCGCGCCTGAGGGGGTGTCGATAAAGGAAGGCAGAACCGGATGATACTCGATTCAAACATCGCGGCGGTGGTCACCGGCGCGGCTTCGGGTCTGGGCGCGGCAACCGCGCGGGCACTGGCGGCAAAGGGCGTGCGGGTCGCGATCTTCGACCTGCAGCAGGAGAAAGGCCAAGCCATCGCCGCGGAGATCGGCGGGCTGTTCTGCGAAGTGAACGTGATGGACGACGCCAGCGTCGATGCCGGCTTCGCCAAGGCCCGCGCCGCGCACGGGCAGGAGCGCATCCTGGTCAATTGCGCCGGCACCGCCAATGCGATCAAGACCGTTAGCCGCGACCGGGAGACCGGCGAGGTCAAGCACTTCCCGCTCGACGCCTTCATCTTCATTATCCAGCTCAACCTCATTGGCACCTTCCGCTGCATCGCCAAATGCGCCGCCGGCATGGTGACGGCTGAACCGCTCGACGAGTTTGGCGAGCGGGGGGTGATCATCAACACCGCCTCGGTCGCGGCCGAGGACGGGCAGATTGGCCAGGCGGCCTATTCGGCATCGAAGGGCGGCGTGCTCGGCATGACGCTGCCGATCGCTCGCGACCTGATGAACGATGGCATTCGCGTCAACACCATCCTGCCCGGCATTTTCGAGACCCCGCTGATGCGGGCGCTGCCGGAAAAGGCGCAGCAGGTGCTGGCCGCTTCGGTGCCATTTCCCAAGCGCCTTGGTAAACCGGAGGAATATGCCCAATTGGCGTTGTCGATGATCGAGAACGCTTATTTCAACGGTGAGGACGTCCGCCTCGATGGCGCCATCCGCATGCCGCCGCGCTGAGCCGATAGCAGGCCGGCATGGCCGAGGCAGACCTCACCGCGCCGCCCGGGGCGAGGGCACAGCTGCTTGACACCGCCAGCGCGATCATGCGCGAAGGCGACGTGTCTGACATTTCGCTGTCCGAACTGTCCCTGCGCTCCGGGCTCAATTCGGCGCTGGTGAAATATTACTTCGGCAACAAGTCCGGGCTGTTGAAAGCGCTGCTGGACCGGGACTGGCGGGCAATCGTCAGCAGCGTCGATGCGCTGGTGGCCAGGGACGGCTGGGGTCCGGAGACCAAGCTCAGGCGCCATATTTCCAAGGTCGTCGATACCTTCTACGCCGTTCCTTATCTCAACCGGCTGACCATGCGGCTGGTCGGCGAGAGCGACGAGGCGGAAGCGCGGCGGATCGCCGATTGCTATCTCTCGCCGCTTTACCGGGCCTATGAGCAACTTATCGGCGACGGGGTGCGCGCCGGGGCGTTTCGCCCGATCGATCCGCAACTGTTCTATTTCACCGTCACCGGCGCAGTTGACCGTTTTTTTTCGGCGCGGCTGGTGCTGAGGCATTGTTTCGGTCAGGACACGCTGACCGAGGAACTGCGCGACCGCTACCGCGAACATACGATCGACATCATCATGGCAGGCATTCTTGCGCGACCGGACTAAACCTGAAACCTGGCACATCGGCATCATCGGTGGCTCTGGCCTCGCCGACGGCATCGGGCTGGAGGACGCGCAGGAAATCGATGTCGGCAGTCCGTTCGGCGAGCCATCGGGGCCGGTGACACTTGGCTGGCTGGGCGAGGTGCGCTTCAGCTTTCTGGCGCGTCACGGGGCAGGGCACCGCATTCCCCCCGGCGAAGTCAATTACCGGGCCAATATCGATGTGCTAAAGCGCTGCGGCGTGACCGACGTGCTGGCGCTTAGTGCGATTGGCTCGTTGCGAGAAGAAATGGTGCCTGGCGAGTTCGTCGCCGTCGATCAGTTGATCGACCGGACCGCTGGGCGCACGAACAGCTTCTTCGGACCAGGGCTGGCGGCGCATGTTTCGCTCGCCGATCCGGTGTGCCCGAGGCTGGCGGGCCATGCCGGCGCAGCGGCGCGGGCGGCAGGCGCTAGCGTTCATGAAGGCGGCTGCTACATCGCCATCGACGGCCCGCAATTCTCGACCCGCGCGGAAAGCCGCTTGTACCGCACCTGGGGCGCGGACGTGATCGGCATGACCGCCATGCCCGAAGCGCGGCTCGCCCGTGAGGCGGAGCTGCCCTATGCGCTGCTTGGCATGATTACAGATTGGGACTGCTGGCGCGAGGCGGCAGCGGGGGTTGAGGCGGCGGAGGTCTTCGCGGTGATGCGGGCCAATTCCGAGCATGCGCGGGCCGCGGTCGCGCAGCTCGCCGCGGCATTGCCCTCCGTGCGCGAGGCCAGCCCGATCGACGTCGCGCTGGACCACGCCATCGCCACGGCACCCGAAGCGCGCGATCCTCGCCTTGTGCTGATGCTGGATGCGGTGGCGGGCCGGGTGCTCGGCTGACCCGCCCGCCTCGCTTGCAGGGTCCATGCGCCGGTTATGCAGGAGGTTTATTGACGAAGTTGTCGCTGATCTGACAGGCCGCCGGGCCGAGGATAACCACGAACAGGACCGGCAAAATAAACAGGATCAGCGGAACCGTCATGATCGCCGGCAAACGCGCGGCCTTTTCCTCGGCGCGCATCATGCGATCGTTGCGGAATTCAGCCGACAACACGCGAAGCGCCGAGGCCAGCGGGGTGCCATAGCGTTCAGTCTGGATCATCGTGGTGACCACGCCTCGCACGGAATCCAGATTTACCCGATAGGCGAAATTCTCGAAAGCGTGCCGCCGCTCGGTAAGGAATGAAAGTTCAATCGAGGTCAGCGCGAACTCGTCGCCGAGTTCGGGATAGGCGCGGCCTAGCTCCTTGGCGACGCGGTTGAAGGCGGCGTCGATCGTCAGACCGGCTTCGGCGCAGATCACCAGCAGGTCGAGCGCATCAGGCAGGCCCTTGCGAATTGCCGTGGTGCGCTTGCCGATCAGATTGCCGATGTAGATTTCAGGACCCTTGTAGCCAATGCCAAGGGCGGCGGCGAACGCGACGAATTTCTTGATGCTGGACAGGTCCGGGTAGACCCTGAAAACATAGAGGACGAGGGCGGCGATGCCGCCGAACACAATGGGAAGCACCAGCCGGGCGAACAGGACGACGAAGGCCAGCTCCTTCTTGCGGATGCCGGCTTGTGCCAGCTTCTGCTGCACCGCCTTGAGCTGGCTGTCCTGCAGGACTTTCAGCGACGACAGCGTGTCGCGCAAGCGGTCGGTGGTTTCGCTTTTGCGGATCACGCTGGCGCGCTTCTTGGCGGTGCCAGTGACAATGCCCAGTTTCAATTGTTCACGGCGATCGTTCAATGACTTTACGCGCTTGGCCATCGGGTCGCGCACCGTAACCGCAGCGTAAATCACCATCATCACCGCAATTGCGGCGACGGCGGCCAAAATCGTGCCAATCAGGATGACGTCAAAGCCGAGGAGCGTTGGTCCCGCCGGGGTATGTAACATGGCTGCCGCTTTCCCTCGCTCAGATTTCGAAACTGATCATCTTGGACATGATAAACGCGCCGATCGACATCCAGATCAACCCGCCCACACCGGCAACGATAAGGCGCGGGTCGACGAAAAAGCCGCCCATATACCCTGGATTAATTGAATAAATCATGCCGAAAACGCCAAATGGCAGAACGCCAATAATGTAGGCGGACGCCTTGGATTCCGAACTCATCGCCTTGATCTTGAGTTTCATCTGGGCGCGCTTGCGCAAGACGTCGGCGAGGTTCGACAGCGTCTCGGCGAGATTGCCACCGGTCTCCCGCTGAATAGCGAGCGTGATGCAGAAAAACTGGAACTCGGGCGTGCCGAGCCGGTCAGCCGTATCCTGGAGCGCTTCCTCCATCGTGCGCCCGATCCGGATGCGTTCGGTTACCAGCTTGAACTCCTCGCCAACTGGCCCGGGTATTTCCTGGGCGACGATTGTGAGAGTTTCGGAAACTGGCAGGCCGGATCTGAGCCCGCGGACCAGCAGCTCGATTGCTTCGGGAAAGCGCGTGGTGAACTGAGCGATACGCTTTTTGATATAATAGTTGACGACCATATGCGGCAGTCCGGCGCCAACAACAAGGCCGGCACCAAGCGATAGCGGAAATGCCCGCGTCTTTATGTACAGCAGGACGGTAAACACCAGTGCCAGTCCCGCGCTGGCGTAGTAATATTGGGTGATCGTCCATTTCTTGCCGGTCCGCCGTAACCGCAACCTTAGCGCGTCGGTCCTTGAGCCGCTGCCGGCTATCTGATGAACCTTCGGCTTGCGGGAGGCAACGGCCTTGCGCAATTGTGCTTCGACCTTGTCGACCGTGCTCTCGGAATGGCGAAAGCGAACCGCTTGAAGTCGGCGCAGGCTTTCGGTGTTGGCCGAGGGTCCAGCGAAGGCGACCCAGCCGAGCACCATCATAGCCATCATGCCGACAGGAATGATCAGGAATGGCAGCATGCTCATTGGCGTTCTCAGCCTTCCTCAACAAACGTGGCGTGCGCCGGTCCGGCCGGACTGCACTGGACTAAAGATCAAGCGGCTTCGGCCGGCGCCTTGGCTTTCGATTTCGCTTTCATAGGCATCATCGCCTTGAGATCGAGCTTGCCGAGGAGCGACTTCTTGACCGGTGCAGCGTTAGCTCCCTCTTCCACTACGGTGGCGCCAATTACGGATTTGGCGAGTTCACGGATCGCCGCACCCGCCTTGCTCGAGCGGTTGGCTTCGACAAACGACTGGCCAAGCTTGGCCGCATTCGTCGCCGCCTTGATGTCGAACGGCACCTGGAAGTTGATCTTCCGCTCGATCGATGCCTCGAAATCGGATTTGCTGATTTCGGCGATGCCCGGTTGCACCTTGTTGGCCACCACCAGCACCTGGGCATGGCTGGCGTTGTTTTTCATCCACGACAGAAGCCGGATTGCGTCGCGCGCCGAAGCGAGGGTCAATTCCGTGGTTAGCACGATAACGTTTACGTCCGACAGCAGATGCGGGAAGTTGATCAGCATGTTGCGCGGCAGATCAATCACCGTCATTTCAAATGCCTGACGAAATTCTTCCTCAAGCTGGACGAAGGCCGCGCCGTCGGTCATCAACGGAGAATTGATTGGTGCTTCAGCCGAGAGAATCGCGAGATTCTCGTTCGCGCGGATCATCGCACGTTCGATAAACAGCCCATCGATGCGGCTCGGGTTTTCAATCGCGTCGGTAAGGCCGCGCCCCGGCTCGAGGTCGAGGGCCAGCGCGCCGGTGCCGAAGTGAATATCGAGATCGAGCAGCGCGGTCGGCAATTGGTGTTCGGTGCTGAACAGCCAGGCGAGCGAAGTAACCAGCGTCGAGGCCCCCACTCCGCCGCGCGTGCCAACCACTGCGGTCGAAATATGCGGCTTCGAGCCCCCGCCGTCCTGGTGCTTGGGCGCCGCAAAGATCGCCTGGGCATTGACCAGCGCATCGCGGACCTGGCCAGGCGACAGCGGTTTGAGCAGATAGTCGTGAATACCGCTGGCCAGCAAATCGCGATAGAGCCGGACATCATTAACCTGACCGACAGCGATAACCACAGTCCCGGGCTCGCAAACTTCGGCAAGCGCGTTGATGTCGTTGAGCGGATCGCCGCTTTCGGACAGATCGACCATCAGGATGTTAGGGCTGGCGCTGATCGAAAGCGACTGGACCGCATTGCGCAAGCCGCCTTTGTTGCATTTCTCCGACTGCCAGCCCAGCTCGATGACCACGGGCCGCAAGACATCGAGCGAGGTTTCGTCGCAAATGAACGATGCGAAGGCATCGCGGTTGCCTTGTGAACCGGCTTTCCAGGGTGCGTTCATGGCCTTACTTTCCGCTGCTGTTCGTGGTGGGCTCTTTGAGACCGTTTTCGCCAGTCGGCTTGGCGGTACGATAGCTTTCGATCGCCTTGGACGAACTCATCACGAGGGTCTGGCTGACGCTCCCGTCGCCCTTGAGCAAATGTTCCGGGTTGGCGACCATTGCCGCAAGATTGCTGTTGGTGGCACATCCGTAATTGCTGCCAGTCGCATTTTTCAGATTGGCATCCGACTTGGCGGACCAGTCGGGGCAGCCGGGAACCGTAGCCTTGGAGCGGGTAATGATGATGCGCGCAGTGCCGGCGTTGACGTAGCCGGGGGTGACCGGCGCGCTGTCATTTACCAGCAGGCCAAACCGCGCCGCAAGGTTCTCGATCGCGCCGCGCGTGGCGCCGCTTTGCAACGGATCGTCGATCGAAATCCGGTCGCCGTAACGCAGTCCCATCGCTTCGAGCCAGCCGGCAAGCCGGCGTTCCTCCGGAAAAGACAGGCCGCCGGGACCGGTGGTGACATCGAGTGTGTAATTGACGCGTTCAACGATGGGCTGATGAATGCTATCCAACGTGCGGTTGCCTGGCATGCCGCCACAGCCAGTCAGCGCGAGGCCGAGCGTGAGAGCAATGGCGCAACCAGCGAGGCGGGGCGCGTTCCGGAACAGGCTCTTGGTCATGGTTTTCACCTCACTCAATTCAGGTTGAAGCCGGGCGCCGGGGCGTCCACGGCGGCGCTGCGGCGGCTCTTTCGCGGCTTGGTTTCCTCGCGGCGGCCGGTGGTCGGCGCAGCTGGCTCGCGCAAACCGACATCCGGGCCCGGCACCTTGTCGGGACCGGCAGTCGGGACTGGCCGGGAAACGCCGGATTTGCCGGCGCTGTCCTGATGTCCGAGAAGTTGCTGGACAATGTTCGGGCTCTGATAGCCGTCGGTTGGCAGCTTGATGTCGGCGGCATCGACTGGATTGACGAGGTAGGGCGTGACGACAATTACCAGTTCGGTCTCGCCCCGCCTGAAGCTGGTCGAGCGGAACAACGAGCCGAGGATCGGCAGGTCACCCGCACCGGGTGTCTTTTCCACCGCGTTCTGCGCAAAATTGCTGAGCAGGCCGGCGATCATGAAACTCTGGCCCGAACCTAGCTCGACGGTGGTTTCCGCGCGCCGAATGGTCAGAGCGGGGATCTGAAAACCGTTGAGCGTGACTGCGCCCTGGGTCGAAAGCTCGGAAACTTCGGGCCGGACCCGGATGGAAATGCGGCCGTTGGAAAGGACGGTCGGCGTATAGGCGAGGCTCACGCCGTATTTCTTGTATTCGATCGACGTCGAGCCCAATCCTTGCGAAATTGGGATGGGATACTCGCCGCCCGCCAGGAAATCCGCGGTTTCGCCCGAAAGCGCCGTCAGATTTGGGGCAGAAAGGGTGGTGACCAGTCCGACTTTTTCGCCCAGGTCGAGCGCCGAGGCGACATCCAGCCCGGCCAGCTTGCCGGCAAGATTAACCGCTGTGCTGCCGTCGGGGGGCGCGCCAAAAGTGGTTGCAGTGCCTCCGACGATGAAATTTCCCGTCGCAGGATCGAACGGCAGCTTCAGTGTGCCCGTCGGCAGGCCGAATTGCGCTGAGGCGTCAAGTTGCGGCAAGGCCGAGGTATTCACTGCGCCAATGGAACCGAAGTTGCGCCCGCGTGAGAGACCGAATTTAAACCCGCTGGTCAGGTCGCGCGTCAGCAGGTTGACCCCGATTTCACGCACCAGCGAGCGGTTGACCTCGGCAAAGCGGACTTGCAGATTGACCTGCAGCGGCGTCGCCATGCGCAGTCGGCTGATAATGTTGATCGTCGATTCCGATGCCCTGCCCGGAACTTCCTTGCCGCCGACAAACGCCTGCACCAGACGCTGCGCTTCGGCGGCGTCTTCCGGCGAGCTGACCGTGCCGGTCAGCAGATAGGTTCCGCTGCCAACCGTGGTGACGGCGATGCTGGCATCGGGCATGGCCAGCTTGAGCATCTGGTCGACGCTCTCGATATTAGAGCCGACCCGGACATTGGCTGACCAGATCACCTGCCCCGCCGCGTTGCTGGCATAGACGGTGGTCTCGCCCCCGGCCTTGCCGAAAACATAGAGTTGGCGCTGTGATTTCACCTGGACATCGGCGACATTCTCGTTGGCGACGAAAACATCGGTCATTGCGCCTGGGACGTAGACCAGTTGGCCGCGCCCGATCGAGAGCAGAATGTCATTGGCCGGCCGCATCACCGACTGGGCGCGGGCTGTACCGGCCGTTGCGAGAGCCAGCGGAACACCGGCGCAGGCTGCGGCGAGCACGGAAAGGATTAGGCGGCGTTTCATGCTTTTGCCCTTTGCAGTGGCGATGGCGGTGCGGTGCGGA
>JANONQ010000126.1:0-9568 GCA_031420935.1 Novosphingobium sp.
ATCGCGAATCGTCTCTATCAGGCTGGATACGGTCCACAGGCCCACGAGACCGCCCGCCCACAAAAGCCAGCCACTGCGGGCGGCGGTCACGGTTCTGGCCACCGGCTCGATGACGCTCGCAACTACCGGCGGCAAGGCTGAAAGCATGGCATGGACGGATTGCTCCCGCTGACTGGCTTCGCCCAGCAGGGTGAACACCGCGGTCATGGTGATGAAGAACGGGAACAGCGCCAAAATTGCCATATAGGCGAGATTGCCGGCGTGGATGAAGCCATCGTAATAGGCGCCGATCCATACCCGTTTGAGCACCATCGCAGTGCGGGTGCCGGGGCCGATGGCGCGGCCAATTCGCTCCTGTAGCCCGGCACGCCAGCGCAGCGCCTCGCGCCGCCGTGCCTCGGGCGAAAGGTCGTGATGCGCGAGGGGATGGTCTAGCGGACGTTCTTCCAAATCTGGCCTGCCCCTCTACACGCCGAATCGGGAGCGCAGCTGCCGGCTGTCTTGCCAGCCGTCCAGCCGGGCGGCGAGGTCGGCATCGTCTTCCGGCAACAGGATCTCCAAGCTCACCAGCTGGTCCCCGCGCGAGCCATCCTTATGGCTGAAGCCCCGGCCTTTGAGCCGCAGGGTCTTGCCCGAGCTACTTCCGGGGGCGATGGTGAGCATCACCGGGCCCTCGACTGTCGGCACTTTCACCTTGGCGCCGTTGACCGCCTCATCGAGCGAGATCGGCAATTCCAAACGGATATGGTCGCCGTCGCGGCGAAAGAAAGAATGAGGCTCGATCTGAATCGTCACCAGCGCATCGCCATTGCCGCCCGGTCCGGCTTCGCCTTTGCCCGCAAGCCGCATTTGACTTCCATCCTCAAGCCCGGCGGGAAGCTTGAGATCGATGGTCTTGCCGTCACCCAGGGTGATCCGCTGGTTCGCGCGCGTGGCGGCATCAGCGAAGGGAACGCTTAGCCGGTATTGAACATTGGCGCCCTTCGGAGGGGCTCTGCCAAAGCCTTGCGCCCGCCCGCCCGAACCTGCGCCCTTTGACCCGCCGAATCCGCCACGTCCGCCGAACAGTCCATCGAACATGTCGCCGAGATCGACGTTCTCGCGGCCGAAGCCCTCGAAGCCGTCGGCGCGAAAGCCGGCTTGTCCACTGCCCGGCCCGCCGCCGTAGCCGAAGCCCGCGGGATTGCCGTCCGCATCCAGTTCGCCGCGGTCGAACCGGGCGCGCTTGTCCTTGTCGCCCAGCAGATCATAGGCCCGCGCCACCTCGCCGAACCGTTCGGTAGCCTTGGGGTTTTCGCTGTTGCGGTCCGGGTGAAGCTGCTTGGCGAGCTTGCGATAGGCGGACTTGATGTCCTTTTCGCTCGCCCCGCGGGTAACGCCCAGTATCGCATAGGGGTCTGCTGCCATGCCGCCTAACTAGGAGGGCATTTCCCGGACGGCAAGGCACGCTTTTCTTGCAACCGATCAAAGACTATGCGGTTAGCAAGTTTGAGGCTGTCGCGGACATCCCGGGGTGGATCGGATCAATCGGAACACGTCAGTGCAAATAATATTCGATCAGGCGCAGGATGCGATTCCCGGTGGCGACCCCATCGCCCTGTTCAGCGCCTGGTTCGCCGAGGCGCAGGCCCGTGAGCCCAGCGATGCCGAGGCGATGGCGCTGGCGACGGCGACGCCCGGCGGCTTGCCATCGGTCCGGATGGTCCTGCTGAAGGGCCATGGGCCGGAAGGTTTCACCTTCTACACCAACAGCCGGAGCCGCAAGGGCGGTGAGCTCGCCGCCAATCCGCATGCAGCGCTGCTGTTCCACTGGAAGTCGCTACGCCGGCAAATCCGTATCGAGGGCCCGCTCGAACAAGTCGATGCGGCGACTGCGGATGCTTATTTTGCCAGCCGCGCGCGCGATTCGCAGCTGGGCGCTGTCGCCTCCGACCAATCGGCCCCGCTCGCTGCGCGCAGCATTTTCATTGCCCGCTACACCGAAGCTGAGCGGGAATTTGCCGGGCGTGAGGTTAAGCGGCCGACCTATTGGACGGGTTATCGCCTAAATCCCGTGGCGCTCGAATTCTGGCTCGACCGGCCACACCGGTTGCATGAGCGGCGGCGCTTCACCCGCGCCGGCGCCGGCTGGGCCAGCACGCTGCTCTATCCATGAGGAGCACCGCACACGCCGACGCGCTCAACCGCAGCGCCGCATTCGCCAGCATTGCCGTGGCATGCTTTCTGGTCGGGCTGAAGAGCTGGGCGGCCTGGTCGACCGGCTCGACCGCGATGCTCGGCAGTCTTGCCGATACGCTGCTCGATCTGGTCGCCAGCCTGGCGACGCTGGCTGGAGTCTGGGTCGCGGCGCAGCCCGCCGATTCCAACCACCGCTTCGGGCACGGCAAGGCTGAAGCGCTCGCCGCGATGGCGCAGGTGGTGCTAATCTCGATTTCGGCGCTCGGTTTGGCAGTCCGGTCAATCGGGCAATTGACGGCGGGCGGTCGCACCGCGGCGGCGGGCGAGGGTATTGCCGTCTCGATCGCGGCGATGGCCGTGACCGTGGCGCTATTGGCCTGGCAGCGCCATGTCATCCGCCGCACCGGCAGCCTCGCCATTTCCACCGACCATGTCCATTACCAATCCGACCTGCTGCTCAACCTGGCGGTCATCGCGGCGCTTGCGCTCGATCAATATGCGGGGGTGGCAGGTGCCGATCCGGCGTTTGGCTTTTTCATCGCCTTGTGGCTAGGCTGGGGCGCTTGGCGCGCGTCGACCAAGGCGATTGAGCAGCTGATGGACCACGAATGGCCCGAGGAAAAGAAAGCCCGCTTCATCGAAGTGATCGGCCGGCACCCCGAACTGCGCGGCATCCACGATCTGCGCACGCGCACGTCGGGCAACCGCGACTTTGTCCAGTTTCACGTCTGGGTCGATCCCGCCATGACCATCCGCCACGCCCACCGGGTGATGGACGAGATCGAGGCAAAGTTGATCGCCGAGTTTCCCGATGTGGAAATCCTGATCCATCCCGATCCTGAAGGACTGATCGATGAGAAGGGGATCGCGGCGGAGGATGTGCTGCCGCAATCCGCAGGGGTGAAGTGAGGTAGTTTGCCTTCCGGGTGGCTAACCCTGCGGAAATAGCCGGGTGATCCGGGCGAGGTGATCGCGCAGGGCGGCGCGTCCCTGTTCGTCGGTCTTGCCGAGCCTGACAATGGTCAGCTGCTGGCGCGGCGAGACGATGACATATTGGCCAAGATGGCCGATGCTGGCGAACAGGCTGGCGGGCGCGCGGCCGGGAAACAGCGGGGCAGATCCGTCCGGCTGGGGGCGATTGAGCCATAGCTGTGCGCCGTAGCCCGGATTGCGCGGCGAGGGCCGGGTCATGAATTCGATCCAGGCGCGCGGAACGATCTGCGCGGCTTGAACAGTGCCGCCGTTCCGCAGAAATTCGCCGAACTTGCCCCAATCGCGCGCCGTCGCGTGCAGCATGCTGGAGCCGATGAAGGTTCCCGCCGCATCGAACTCAGGCACTGCCGAGCGCATGCCAAGCGGCTGCAGCAGCCGTGTATGCAGATAGTCCGTCACCGCCTGCCGCCGCACCGACGGCTGGGCATCGCCGGCAAGGACGCGGGCGGCGACATCGGCGAGGATCACCGATGTCGCCGATGAATATTCGAACTTGCGGCCGGGCTCGGCCTCCAGCGGCGGCGATTCGGCGTAACCGGCCATGTCGTCGCGCCCGTCGAGAAACAGCATGCGCACCTCGTCGGAGGCATAGGGCGGATCGCCCGCCTCGGTATGGCGCAGGCCCGAGCGCATTTGCAGCAGCTGACGCAGGGTGATCTCGCCGCGCGGATCGCCGGAGCGCTGCCACGGCGTGATAGGCACGCTTTCGTCCAGCCGCAAACGCCCGTCCGCCACCAGAAGGCCGATCAGCACGCCGGTTACGGACTTGGTCATTGACCAGCCGGGAAAACGCGTCTGACGATTATAGCCCGGCGCATAGCGCTCCGCAACGATGCGGCCCCGGTGCAGCACCAGCAGGGCGCGAGTTTCACCGGCGTCCTTGTCCGCAAACAGCGCGTCGATCCGCCGCGCCAGATTTTCTCGCGATACACCCGGCCGCGCCGCGACCGCAGCCAGCGCGGCCTGGCTGACCGGCGGCGGGGCGGGCGTGCCGGCGGGGCCGCAGCCCGCAAAGGCCAACAGTGCGATAATCGGCAGGATAAGGGCAAGCGCGCGGGTCGACATGGTCCGGCATCCATGCGTAAGCCGGGCCGAGATGGCAACCGCACCGCCCGCCCCAGTCCCCGGACCACGCCGCCCGAACCGGCGGCGCATGATATTGGCGGGCATGGTCGCCGCGCTGCTGCTGCTTGGCTGGTACTGGAAGCCGCTCAATGGCTATGCCGCCGCCGGCGCAGCGCTCGGCGCGCGAACCGCCTGTTCGTGCCGCTATGTCGCCAGTCGCGGCCTCAGCGATTGCGCCAAGGACTTCGAACCCGGGATGGCGCTGATTTCGCTGAGCGCGGATGCCCGCGAGCGCAGCGTCACCGCGCGGTTTCCGCTGCTGGCCAGCGAGACGGCGACGTTTCGCGAAGGTGAGGGCTGCATGCTGGAGCCTTGGCAGGACTGATGGGGTTCAGTGCGTGCCAGCGCTCTGGGTCGAATCGATCCAGCCGCCGCCGACCACCCGCTCGCCCGCATAGAGCACCGCCGCCTGGCCCGGAGCGACGCCGAATTCCGGGCTGACGAAGCGTATGCGGCTTGCCGCACCTTCACCCAGCGGTCCGCAAAGTTCCACCGGCACCGGCTTGGCCAGCGAGCGCACTTTCGCGGTGAGCGGCGCGCCAGGATTATCCGGCGGCAGCGGGCCGATGCGGTTGGTCTCGATCAGCTGCGCGGAAGTTACCGCCAGCAGGTGCCGGGGTCCGGCGAATACCCGCTGGCTCGCCGCCTCGATCCCGGTGACATAAAGCGGCTCGGCCTGACCGCCGATCTCAAGCCCGCGCCGTTGGCCGACGGTATAATTCACAATCCCCCGATGCCGGCCCAGCACCGCGCCTGTAACTGTATGGACGATATCGCCCGGCGCATCGGCCTCGGGCCGCAGCTTGCGCACGACAGCGGCATAATCGCCATCGGGGACGAAGCAGATATCCTGGCTGTCGGGCTTGGCGGCGACGTTCAGCCCGGCGGTCTCGGCGATGCGGCGGACCTCGCTCTTGGGCAAGCCGCCAAGCGGAAAGCGCAGATAGGCGAGCTGGGCTTCGGTGGTCGCATAAAGGAAGTAGCTCTGATCGCGCGCGGGATCGGCGGCGCGGTGGAGTTCCGGGCCGGCCGGACCTTCGAGCCGGCGGACATAATGCCCGGTCGCCAGACAATCAGCGCCGAGTTCGCGGGCCATCGCGAACAAATCGGTGAACTTGGGCCCCATATTGCAGCGGATGCAGGGAATCGGGGTGCGCCCGGCGAGGTAATCGGCGGCGAAATGGTTGACCACATCTTCGCGGAAGCGGGTTTCGTGGTCGAATACGTAATGGGCTATGCCCAGCCGGTCGGCGACGGCGCGGGCGTCGCGGATGTCGTCGCCGGCGCAGCAAGCGCCTCTGCGGCCGCTCGCCGCGCCGTGATCGTAGAGCTGCAGGGTGACGCCGATCACCTCCGCGCCGCTGGCCGCTGCCAGCGCCGCAACCACCGAACTATCGACGCCGCCCGACATGGCCACGACGATACGCCGGCCGGACATCGCGCGGTCCAGGCCGAACAGCGCTGCGGGATCGAGGCCGGGAATTATACTGGCAGTCAAGGTCATGGTTGGCCCCATAGACGAAGCGGGCGGCAAAAACCATTGCGCGGGTCAATGCTGCCCGACGGTTAACTATGGTGACCACCAGGTAAACCGCGCCTTTACCTCCTTTGAACCTTGTTGCGGCTATAGGCTGGTCGATGGATATCGGATTCGACTGGACTGAGTGGCGCCCGGCGCCGGTTGCCACTTCGGCCGGCGAAGCCTGGGCCGCTACGCCGGACTGGTGCGTGCTGCGCGCCCGGCTTGACGCTGCCTGGCTTGCCCGGCAAGCGTTGGCCGCACCGGTCGCAGGCGCCGCCTTGCCGCATGGCAGTTTCGCTCCGTCGGTAGCTCAAGCGCTCTGCGACCTAGGCGCCGGACTGGGCGAAACCTTATGCTCCGTTAACCGAACAGCTTTAGGCAATTGCAAACTTGGTGGGGCCATAGCTGTGGCTGACGCCGGGAATTCGCTGGCCGGCGGTCGAGGGTTGTTATGATAGAAAATCAAAAGATCAAACCGGCTATGGTCATCGGTCCGCTTGGCGAACCGCTGACCCTAGCGTCGCTTCCAGACCCCGGCACCACCCGTTGGGTGGTACGGCGCAAGGCCGAAGTCGTAGCCGCGGTGAACGGCGGCCTGCTGACCATCGACGACGTCTGCGAGCGTTATAATCTGACGCTCGAAGAATTCGCCTCGTGGCAGCGCGCAGTGGACCGCTCGGGCATGCAGGGGCTGCGCGTAACCCGCATTCAGCATTACCGCGACCTGTATGAGCGCCAGCTGAAATATTAACGCGGTTCGGGCCGTACCGGTGGGCAGCAGGACCAATCATCAGTTGGTTTCGCTGGCCAAATTTAACGGCTTGGAGATAATGCGCGCATTGCCACTGGGGTGCGCCGAGTCTATTGCCCTTGTGCCGACTTGCCTTTTTCCGAGCGGGGACACCCGGCAGCCTCGCTCGTCAAGTCGCAGCAGGATAAGGCAGCCCGGCCTTTTGCGCGCGTAAAGGCCGGCAGAGCGATAGATTTGATGAATTACGAAGCCAGGATCGAAACAGCGGAAACGCTCGTCAATCCGCTGGATATAGCGGACGATGCTGAGCGCCGGGCACGTCGGCGGACGTGGATCTTTGCCGTTTTGGTCCTGCTCGCGCTGATTGCCCTGTGGTTTTTCATGCACCGCGAACCCGCGGGCAAACTTAGCGGGACGGCGGCCAATCAGGCGCCAGCGGTTACCGTAATCGCTCCCGGTCGCACGGCCATTGCCGGGCGGATCAACGCCAGCGGCACTTTGGCGGCCCGGCGGGAATTGCCGGTCGGCTCGGCCGGCGATGGTGGGCAGGTGGCGCAGGTTCTGGTCGAGCCGGGACAGTGGGTAGCGCGGGGCCAGGTGCTCGCGGTGATCGACCGTTCCGTACAAGTGCAGCAGCAAGCCGGCCAGGCCGCGCAGATTCAGGTCGCGCAGGCCGATGCCCGGCTTGCCCAGGCCAATCTCGACCGCGCGCTCAGGTTGGTCGAACGCGGCTTCGTTTCCAAGGCCGATGTCGACCGGCTGACTGCGACCCGCGATGTCGCTCAGGCCCGCGTGCGTGTCGCTAGTGCGCAATACGGCGAGCTCGGCGCCCGGATGCGGCGGCTCGACATCGTCGCTCCGGCGGCCGGTCTGGTGCTTGAGCGGCGGGTGGAGCCCGGCCAGGTGGTGTCCTCCGGCAGTGGTGTATTGTTCCGCCTTGCCCAGGGCGGCGAGATGGAAATGCTGGCGCAGCTGAGCGAAGCCGATCTCGCCAGTGTGCCGCCGGGCGTTAGCGCGGTGGTCACGCCGGTGGGGTCCGCCAGGAGTTTCACCGGACAGGTCTGGCAGGTTGCGCCGGTGATCGATCCGCAATCGCGGCAGGGCAAGGTGCGGATCGCCCTGCCCTACGCCCCAGAACTGCGGCCGGGCGGATTCGCCAATGCCGAAATCGTTTCCGGTACGGTCGTGGCCCCGCTGCTGCCGGAATCGGCTGTGCTGTCGGACAAGGCCGGCAGCTATGTCTATATCGTCGGCGCCGACAACAAGATCGCGCGGCGCGCCGTCAAAACCGGGATGCTGACCGAGAGCGGCATCACTATCGCCGAGGGTCTCTCGGGGGCCGAGCGCGTGGTACTGCGCGCGGGCGCCTTCCTGTCGCCCGGCGAAACGGTCAATCCCAAGACCGGCGCGCGCTGAGCCGCGCCCGTGGACTTTCGCAATATCTCCGCATGGTCAATCCGCAATCCGATCGTGCCCATCGTATTCTTCGCCGGTCTGATACTGATGGGCGTGCTGAGCTTTATGCGGATGGATGTGCAGCAGCAGCCGGATATCGAATTCCCTGCCGCCATCATCACTATCACGCAACCGGGTGCGGCTCCGACCGAGATCGAAAACCAGATCACCCAGCGCGTCGAATCGGCGATCCGATCAATCAGCGGCGTGGTCTCGATGAGTTCGACGGCGAGCGAAGGCGTCAGCCGCACTTTCGTCGAATTCCAGCTGGGCGAGGACGTCAACGAATCGGTCAACGAGGTCAAGAACGCGATCGACCAGGTGCGCGGCGAGCTGCCCGATGGTATTCTCGAGCCACAGGTGATCAAGGCCGTAAACAGCTCGATGCCGATTGTTTATTTTGCGGTCGAAACCGAAGACATGACGATGGAGCAGCTGTCGTGGTTCATCGACGATACCGTCGCCAAGCGGTTGCTGGCAATAGAGGGGGTTGCCGAGGTCGAGCGCATTGGCGGGGTCGATCGCGAAATCCTCGTCACGCTCAACCCGGCGCGGATGCAGGCAATGGGTGTCACCGCTGGCCAGGTCAACGCGGCGCTGCGGCAGATCAATCTCAACACTACCGGCGGTCGCGCTGAAATCGGCGGAACCCGGCAGTCGGTGCGGGTCCTCGGCAATGCGGCCGACGCCTTTGCCCTGTCGCAGACTGACATCCCGCTCGGCGGCGGCCGCACGGTCAAGCTCGCCGACATCGCCGATGTGCGCGATTCCTTCGGCGAAATCACCTCGATGGCCAAATTTGGCGGCAAGCCGGTGGCGATTTTCGGCCTTACGCGCGCGCGCGGCGCTTCGGACGTCACGGTTTACGATGCCGCGGTGATCGAACTGGCCAAGTTGGAGAAGGAATTTCCCGGGGTACACATCCGGCAGATGTTCACCTCGGTCGATTACACCAAGAGCCAGTATGAGAGCTCGATGGCCTCAATGGTCGAGGGCGCCATTCTCGCCGTGGTCGTCGTGTTTTTCTTCCTGCGCGACTGGCGCGCGACGGCGATTTCGGCGATCGCCATCCCGCTGTCGGCGATCCCAACGTTCTGGGCGATGGATATGATGGGCTTTACGCTCAACCAGCTATCGCTGTTGGCGCTAGGGCTGGTCGCCGGCATTCTGGTCGATGACGCGATCGTTGAGATCGAGAATATCGTGCGGCATATGCGGATGGGCAAGAGCGCCTATCAGGCCTCGATCGACGCCGCCGACGAGATTGGCCTGGCGGTGGTCGCCACCACCTTCTCGATCGTGGCGGTGTTCCTCCCGGTTGGGCTGATGCCTGGCGTTTCGGGGCAGTTCTTCAAGAATTTCGGGCTGACCGTGGTTATCGCGGTGTTGATCAGCCTGGCGGTGGCGCGCACCATCACACCAATGGTCGCGGCCTATTTCCTGAAAGCGCATGGCGAAGCCGAACACGCCACCGGAACCTGGATGGACCGCTATCTGACCGTGCTGCACTGGTCGCTCGATGCCAGCAAAGCGATTGCCTATCG
>JANONQ010000127.1:0-11293 GCA_031420935.1 Novosphingobium sp.
GACGCCGTAATCGCGCAGTTCCTCCATCGGCGGGACCTCACCGGCGCGAATGCTGTTCTTGATTTCGATGGTGCGCGACATTAGCCGCTGCATCGGGCGGTTGATCACCACGATGACGCCAGAGCCTTCCTCGGCGATCAATTCCATCGAGCGGTGCAGCAATTCGGCCCGCTCGCTCTCCTCGCCATAGATGTCCGCGAAGATCGATAACGTGTGCATGCGCACCAGAGTGGGGATGGCCGGGTCGATCTTGCCTTTGACCAGGGCCATGGTTTCATCGCCGGTCGCCTTGTTAAAGAAGGTGCAGGCCCGCCAATCGCCACCCCAACGACTGGTGAAGGTGATTTCCGCCTTCTTTTCGACCATGCGGTCATGCTTGCGCCGATAGGCGATGAGGTCGCGAATCGTGCCGATCTTGAGATCGTGGATGCGGGCGAAACCGATCAGATCGTCGAGCCGGGCCATGGTGCCGTCGTCGCGCATGATCTCGCAGATGACACCGGATGGATTGAGCCCGGCAAGCCGCGAGATATCGACTGCCGCTTCGGTGTGGCCGGCGCGAACCAGCACGCCGCCAGCGCGCGCGCGCAGCGGAAAGACATGGCCAGGGGTGACGATGTCAGCCTTGCCCTTCGTTCCATCGATCGCGACGCTGACAGTGCGCGCCCGGTCGGCTGCGGAAATGCCGGTGGTGACGCCTTCGCGGGCCTCAATCGAGACAGTGAAGGCGGTCTCGTGGCGGGTGCCGTTGTGGCGGCTCATCAGTTCCAGGCCGAGCTGTTCGATGCGTTCGCCGGTAAGCGTCAGGCAGATCAGTCCGCGGCCGTGGGTGGCCATGAAGTTGATCGCGTCAGGAGTTGCCATTTGCGCGGGGATAATGAGATCGCCCTCGTTCTCGCGGTCTTCGTCGTCGACAAGGATGTACATGCGCCCGTTGCGCGCCTCGTCGATGATTTCCTCGATCGGCACGAGCATCGGCCGGTCGTCGTTGGCGAACAGGAAGTGGTCGAGCTTGCCGAGGGTTTCAGTGGTGGGGTTCCAACTGTGTTCAGTGCAATCGCGCAGCGTGTTGGCGTGAAGTCCGGCAGCGCGGGCGAGGCCGGCCTTGCTCATGCCGCCCTGGGTGACGATCAGGCGGACTCGCTCGATGGTGGTCTGTGACATCGCCAAGGCGTATCACATCTTAATGTGAAAGCAAGATGTCAAATCACATTGCCACGATCAGTCCCCCTTGAACTTCGGATCGCGCTTTTCGAGAAACGCCTCGACCGCCTCGCTGTGATCGCCGGTGGCATGGGCCAGCGCCTGCATCGGCGCGGCCATTTCCAGCAGGGTGGCAAGGTCGGCGCGGCGGCCTTCCCACAGCAGCCGCTTGGTCATACGCACCGCATAGGGCGGATTGACGGCGATGCGGCGGGCTAGGGTTCGGGCGGTGTCCATCAATTCGGCATCGGGGACGACTTGCGACACCAGCCCGCAGGCGAGCGCTTCCTCGGCGCTGATGGCATCGCCGGTCAAGGCCATTTCCGCCGCCTTCGACCAGCCGATAATCCGTGGCAGCAGCCACGAGCCGCCGTCGCCCGAGACCAGTCCGACCTTGACGAAACTCTCGGCGAAGCGCGCGCTTTGCCCGGCCACCCGCAGGTCGCACATGCAGGTTAGATCGCATCCAGCGCCAATTGCCGGACCGTTGACCGCGGCGATCACCGGCACTTCCAGTGCGGCGAAGGCGAGCGGCAGTCGCTGGATGCCGCGCTTATACTTGCCCCGCGTGCGCACCGCCAGATCGTCCGTCAGACCGCCACCACGGCGCATCGCCTGCATGTTGCCGCCGGAGGAAAACGCCTTGCCCGCCCCGGTCAGGATAGCGACGCGCACGCTGGGGTCTGCGTCGAGCCGGGCGAGCGCCGCCAGGATCGCCTCCAGCATGTCGGCATCGGTCAGCGGATTGCGCACCTCGGGCCGGTTAAGGGTCAGGGTGACAATGCCCTCGGCATCTGCTTGGTAGAGAACGGGATCGGTCACGCTGCTATCTCCTGTTGGCGCGCCGGCGGCGGGCGCCTGAGTGTCTTTGCCAAAACCGCAGCGACAATGCCACCGGCCAGGGCGGCGCAGCCGCCCGCCCAATAGCCGAAGCCAAGCAGCTGCATTCCCTGCAGGATCGGCATCTGCACGGCGAACAGCGGGAAGGACAGCATGCCAAGCATGCCCGCCGGCATCGCAAATGTCTTCAGCCGCAGCGCGCCGGCAATCATCAGCGGGCAGATCAGCACGACAAAGCCGAGGTCGAACAGCCAGCCGCCAAGCCCAAGCCACCAGCCGAGTGCCAGCACCGCCGGCATCGCCAGCACAGCCGGCAGGGCGGGTACCGGGAGCGGCGGTTGGTCGCGCCACCAGCGGGCGAGACCGATGCCGATGAGATAGGCGAAGGCGATGCGCGGCAGTCCGGCGAGAAAATGTTCCGGCCGGGCGCCGACATCGAACGAGCCCCAGCGCAGGCCGATCCAGACGACAAAGGGCAGGCAGGCGGCGATGGCGAGGGCAAGTCCGAGGGTACGCAGCCGCCAGAACAGGTGGACGTGGAGAAAGTTGGCGACCAGCTCGTAGAAGATCGTCCAGGCGGGGATGTTGAGCGGGAAGGATTCGCGCTTGAACGAGACCGGCAACAACAGGAAATTAGCCAGCGCAATGCCGGCGAACTGCGCGATGGTGTCCGTGCGCAGCAGCAGCCGGGGCACGCCCAGGACGCCGCCGGCAGCCATCATCGGCCACACCCGTCGGTAGCGCTTGACCATGAAGCCCCAAGGCTTGAGGCCGTCCGCAAGCCGCGGTTCCTGGTTGCGGGTCATCAGATAACCGCTCAACATCAGGAAGAAATCAACTCCGAGATAGCCTTTGCCGAACACCGGCGAGCCGCCGAACACCGCCCTCGTGTGCAGCAGCAGCACGCAGATCGCCGCAACGCCGCGCAGAGCTTCAAGGCCGGGGAAGCGGGGAGAGGAGGTTTCGGCTTGGCCCTGCCGATCATCTTGCTGCGAGGGGATGGGCAAGCGGTCAAGAGATTCCGCAGCGGCGATCCGCTGCGGCGGCAAGGTCATGGCAGCAACACGCCCGAAGCTGCCAACCCGCGCAAGGCCTCGGGCAGGATTTCGCGCACAGCTACCCGCAGCACATCGGGATTGGTCTCTGCCGCGCCATTTCTGCCGAATTTGAGCCGGCCGGTCCGCGCCGCATCGAAGAGCAGTTTTTCCAGAGCCGCCCGGTCGCTGGTGCCATCGAGTGCCGGGAGCAGAATTTTCGCAACAGGATCCATGATGACTCGGTCGTGACGCAAATTGACTGTCATGCCGTCACCCCGGGCAGCATCGTCGCGGGCAACGTGGAACGCCCGCGGCCGATCGCTTACCTGTCCTATGCGGATCGGTTCGGATGCGACGTCGAGGATGCCGGCGATGACTAGCTTGTACAGCGCATCGCTAACCAGGAAGCGCTCACGGCCGCGAAAGCCCTTGGCGCATTGATCGAAGGAAATCGTGCCGGGATAGGCGGCAAGCAGGCGCTCGAGGGCTTTGGCGACCGGCGTCTCATGCGACGTCAGGGTTCGCCCGGAGCTGTCGGTGAGGGTCACCGCAGTGCCGTCACGCGAGATTTGCATGCCGTCCGACGCCATGAAATGCAGCCGCTCGACGCATTCGGGCGAGAGGCCGCGCTTGAGATCGTCCGCCAGAGTCTTGTGAACCAGCAGGCTCCGGCGGAACGGGCGACCGGTGAGCACGTCGATCATCTGTTCGACGGAAATCATATCGTCGCTGGTTTTTTCCCGGAGCTGCTTGGCAAATTCGGGGCCGAAGTTTTCCGGCAGTAGATAATCGAGTTCGCTGTCGGCGAGATAGGCGAGTCCCTGCTTGTCGCCGGCCATGGCAAAATCCCGAAAGCTGCTGGGATCGTTGGTATCCTCCATATATTCGTGAAAGATGTAATCGTCGCCCAAATCGCCAAGCCGCGCGGGCGTGTCGCGCAACATTGCGCCGTAGGGGCCTTGGTCAGGGGAATGCTGCTTCAGGAACACCATCAAATCGCGGGCCATCCGCACCCGCTCGGCCGGCCCCAGATGCTCCGGGATCAGCAGGCGGAAGGCATCGCGCAGCGGCTGGTAGAGGTGCCAGCCGGGCGCGACATTGTAGCTGACATAGGCGATACCGGTCGGTGATAAATGCCGCGCGGTCACTTCCAGTAGCGCTTCGCGCACCGCCGCGGGCACCCAGCTGTAGACGCCGTGGCTGATGATGTAGTCAAACGCGCCGGCATCCTCGGGCAGGTCGGTGATGCTCTGGCAGCGAATTTCGATATTGGTCAGACCGAGCCGGGTAATGCGTTCGTGTGCGTCTTCGACCTGACGGCGACCGAGATCGACGCCGAGAAACTGCGCCTCGGGATAAAGCGCCGCCATCGGGATGATGTTGCCGCCAGCCGCACAGCCAAGCTCCAGCACGCGGGCTTTGGCCATCGCCGGGGCTTCGTGACCGAACAGGCGGGCGATTCCGGCCAGCCGCAACGGATGGGTGCGGGAAAACGGTTGGGAGTTGTAGGGAAGCTCGTCATAGCGCTCTGCGACCAGCGCGAGGTTGGCGGAAAGTTCGTCGGTTCCCTGCCTATCGCCAGCCATCGTGCGCCTCCATGCCTCGCCCATGGCGCAACTGCGCAGAATGGACAAGCCGGCCGCCAAAATCGCCCCGGCTTGTTGTCAGGAAAACTTCTATGGGACCGAGGTGGCGGGGATCGCCGTCGCTGCGGGGATCGGCACCCGCCGCACGGTCAGGATGCGAACCGGCCGCTCGATCATCTGCCCCTTGAGCACGCCCTGGCCTGCCGTTGGCGAAAGCGGCACATCGTATATCTTGCGCACCACATCCATGCCTGCTGAAACCTGGCCGAACGCGGCAAAGCCGGCCTGCAGTTCGGGATCGGTGGAAGCGGGATCGGCGTCAAGCCCGGGCATGTCGGACAGCAGGATCGAGAAATCGACTTGGCGGTCCCCGGCGCGAAGCGCGCCATCGAGATCGCGCCGACTTTGTGTAGGACGCCGGTCTGACTGGTCGGCTCGTGGGCGATTGGCGCAAATTCGCGCTTTGCGTCGCCGCGGGTCCCGGCCTGGATCAGCCCGTTAGGCTGCTGGCCCCAGGTCAGCCGCATCACCCGGTAGAACACCGTGCCATCGAACCGGCGCTGGTCGGCATAGCGGATGAAATTGCGCACGGTCACCGGTGCCCGTTTGGTGTCGAGATCGACGGCAATTACACCCAGCTCCGTAGTAATCGCCACCCGCACGATATCGGGCAGCGGGGCGCGTGCGCGCGGGACCGGTTTGGCGGCGGTGAGCGCGCATAGGAAGGGCAGGGCGGCGAGAGCGAATCGGCGGTTCATGGCCGGAGTATGCAGCAGATGGGGCGGAGCCGCTACGCAGCAGGTGTCTCCAAACAGATCAGCGCACCCGGGGTCCGCCAAACGGCAGCGGCGGGGGAGGCCGGCGGTGGCCGCGCGGGAGTTGCGCCTGATAAGCGCGGCCGCAATGTTCGACGCAATAAGGAAAACCCGGGTTGACCTTGACTCCGCAAAAATGGAAGTCGGCCTCGCCGGGGTGGCCCATCGGCCAGCGGCAGATGCGCTCGTTAAGGTCAAGCAGGCTGGTCTTGCTGGCAATTTCGGCGCTGGGCTTGGCCGGCACCAGGCGGCGCGGCGGGGCAGGGGGGATCGGCGCCTGCTGATCGCCGGGACCCTGGCGCAGGAAGCCGCCCGGTCCGACCGAGACGATGCGCGGCTGCGGCGTTATCGGTTGGGTGCCGGGTAGCGGCGCGGCGGCAACGGCGGCGGGCGCGGGCACCGGACGAGGCGCTGCGGGTGCCGGACGCGGCGGTGCCGCCTGAACTGCGCGGGGCGCCTCGGCGGCCGGCGGGGCGGCACGCGCCTGCGGTTCAGGCACCTCGTTTGGCTTGACCGGCGAAGGCCGCGCCTTGAGCCCCAGCCGATGCGCCTTGCCGATCACCGCATTGCGGCTGACCCCGCCGAGTTCTTCGGCGATCTGGCTGGCGGTAGAGCCGCCTTCCCACATCTTGGTCAGTCTCTCAATGCGTTCGTCAGTCCAGCTCATGCCATATCCAATCTTTCGCCCGCCGCGCTTGCCACGGACCAGCCCACCCGATAGTCGCCGCCCCATGAGCGAGCAACCCCAGATGAGTGCAACGACCGATGAGCCCGCAGATTACGCGGCCGTGCGCAGCTTTCCGGCTCAGGGAGAGCCTCAGATCCACCGGGTCAACTGGATCGGGCTCAAGACGCTGTATATGAAGGAGGTACGCCGCTTCTTCAAGGTGCAGACCCAGACGATCTGGGCGCCGGCGATCACCATTCTGCTCAATCTGGTGATTTTCTCTATCGCCATGGGACGGGAAGGGCGGATGGTGCTCGGCGTTAACTTCGCCAGTTTCGTCGCACCGGGGCTGATTGTTATGGGCATGATGCAAAACGCCTTCGCCAACGCCAGCTTCGCGTTCCTGGCAGGCAAGATGCAGGGGACGATCATCGATTTCCTGATGCCGCCGCTGTCTGAGGCGGAACTGATGCTGGCCATGATCTCGGCCGCGGTGACCCGTGCCGTGCTGGTCGGGCTGGCGCTGGCCTTCCTCATGATGTTCTGGCCGGGCGTGAGCCTTTCGGTGGCGCATCCCTGGGCGGTTGTATGGTTCGGCCTGATGGGTGCCATCCTGCTGTCGCTGATCGGTTTCATCTCATCGATCTGGGCCGACAAGTTCGATCACAACGCGGCGATCACCAATTTCATCGTCTTCCCGCTGACCCTGCTATCCGGCACCTTCTACGTCATCGACAGCCTCGCCCCGGCGTTTCAGGCGGTGAGCCGGGCGAACCCGATCTTCTACGTCATCTCCGGCTTCCGCTTCGGCTTTCTCGGCCAGAGCGACATCGGCAGCACCAACACCGCAGTGCTGCACGGCGCGCTGGGGCTGGGAGTGCTGAATGTGGTGCTGGCGATGGTGGCCTATCTGCTGCTGCGCAGCGGGTGGAAGCTGAAGAGTTAGCGGCCACCGGTTTGGGTGACGAAGGTGACAGGGTGTCACCCGGTTGTACCCCTGGCTGAACCCGCGCATTTCCGGGCGTTTTCGGCGGGAAGGTGACAGGTTGCACCTGTTCGTGGCTGCGCGGCGGGGCATGGGCGGCATCGGCATGCGGATAAGCGTTGCAGATTGTGCGCGTGTAGGACAGCATGTTGCGAATGCCCAGTTATACCAAAGTCCGATGAGCTTGACTCATCGGACTTTGGTTAAGCCCGTGCGGCGCTTGAGCATTTCCAAGGCGTGATGCGTCAGCATTTCAGCGCCTTGGTATTATTCGGCAACGCTTTGCCGGCTGTTTCCGAAGTTATGGGGACACGCAGCTATGAGGGCACAAATCTAATGAGGTGAACGTGCCGCTAATTCGTTTTTGTCCCCAAATTGTGTTTGCGAATTGCGGCTTTCCCCAGAAATGCGGCTTCCGCTTCAGGAAGGTAGAGTGGCTACAACATTTACGCCATGTCCCTGAAATTGCGCAGAATTCCAATTGGGGGCACGGATTTTCTACGGATAAGCACCGGCCGCAAAGCTGATGTATTGCGCGGTCAAAGGCATCGCCTTCTGGCTCGCGAGCAGGGCGACAAGTGCCCCGACTTCATCGGGCCTACCGAGGCGACGAAGCGGAACTTCGCTGTCGAGCTTGGGCTTGAAGGTGGGCATGAGCGCCTCCCAACCATCGGGAAAATAGGTCGGGTTCTTCATCCAGCTCGGCCCGATCACATTGACCTGGATGTTGTCCGGTCCAATCGCCTGACCTAACGCGATGGCATATCCCGTCGCGGCGGCCCGCGCCGCCCCATAGATGGCGGCCTGCGGCATCGGGTATCGAGCTGTGGTGGAGGTTATGAAAATGATGGACCCCGAGCCGCGCTCCCGCATGTGCGGCAGCACTGCCTGAGTAAGTCTGAAGGGATAGATAACCCCTTGCTCAAGCACCTCGCGGAAATCAGCGGGCGTTGAGCCGTCGATCGGCCTGAAAGGCTCGGGAATGATGTCATTCGAGACCAGGGCATCGATTCGGCCAAACCTGTCCAGCACGGCAGCAACAAGCGACTCAGGGTCGGTTTCGCTGAAGGCAAAAAGTCGGCTGCGTCCCTGAATGAAGTCGGCCGCGCGATCTTCCTCCGCGAAGGAATGATCGGCGCAAGCGACGATCATTTGCTCGGTCATTAGGCCCATTACTGCACCAGGTCCCGCGTAACCGGTCACATTCGTAACCAAAGCCACCTTATTTTCCATAGTCTGGTCCTTTGCATTCATTGGCCAGCACGAGGCTGCGCCTGAGAATTCCGCGGAAATTCCGGACAGGCAAATTCCAGGGACAGCGTACCTTATTTAATCTGCGCTCAGGGGGGGCAGCAGCGGCGATGCCGGCGAAATCGCGGTGCCTCGATCCGCTTAATGCGTCAGCCCGTGCCGCAGCCGATACCGCCCGCCTTCGAAATCGTCGAACAGTTGTTCAAGCGAAGGGTGCTCGACCGGGCCGCCTTCGCCGTCGCCCAGGAGGTTCTGCTGGCTGACATAGGCAACATAGCTGCCTTCGCCGTTTTCCGCCAGCAGGTGGTAAAACGGCTGTTCGCGGGTCGGGCGGACGTCGTGGGGGATCGATTCGTACCATTCCTCGCTGTTGGCGAAGACCGGATCAATATCGAACACGACACCGCGGAAATCGTAGAGTCTGTGCCGCACGATATCGCCGATCGCGAAGCGCGCATCGGTGCGCAGCGGCGCATCGATCAGCCGGCCGGCCTGGGGAGAGAAGAAGCTCGCGCGTTCCATACCGCAGGCCATATAGGATTTGCGCGTCCGTGAAACAAGCGCGCGCTGCCGGCTCGTCCCCCGCCGGTGCACGGCAAGGGCTTGGCAAGGAACCGGGCTTGCGCTAACCGGCCGCTTCGCCGACCAGGCCAGGCCCGCAGCCTTGCCTATGCGCTTCACGGAGAGGTGGCAGAGAGGTCGAATGCACCGCACTCGAAATGCGGCATACGGGTAACCGTATCGAGGGTTCGAATCCCTCCCTCTCCGCCAGCAACCCCCAGCACTAGTCTCTGTCAACAGGATTGGGGCGCTAGGCCGCGCTCTTCGCGGGCTTCACGGTACCAATCCGTAACAGGCGCGCTCACGTTCGGCAGTCTTGGCCTGCCGCCGGCCCGCCTCGCGAGGCGAGTCTCCGCGCGGATCGACATCGGTGCGGTTTCTGTGAAGAACAGGCAATAACAGGGAAAAACATAAAAACGCGGCCCTGATCAGGCGATTCAAGGCAAATCTAGCCCTCCTCGCACACGCAAAACCAGCGGATTTCCGAGGGTCTGACGCGCAAAATCCCGCTTTCCCTGTTATTCGCCATAACAGGGCACTCCTGCCCGCGCGCCCGGCATAGCCGGACGTAATCCTTCACCACCGTATAGCCACCGGCAAAAACGTGCTCGTCGCAGAGCCGCTCGAAGATCCGCTTGGCCGAGTGCCGCTGCTTCACCGGCGCGGTCCGGTCCGCGTCCAGGATCGCATCGATCACCGGCAGCAGCGGCCCCAGCTTGGGCTTCGCTACCGGCTTCGTCCGCGTGTAGCCCGGCGGCAGCGAGAACCGGCACATCTTCAGCACCGTCTCGCGGCTCAGCCCGAACACCCGCGCCGCCTCGCGCCGACTGTTGCCCTCGATAAATACGAAACGCCGTCCGGCGGCATACACTTCCAAAGCAAACATCCCCGGCCGCCCCCAAAAGGAGCAACCTACCCACTGGCCTGCTTTTACGCCGCCACGCTCAGCACAACACCGGCGTTCCAGTGGCTGGTTTTGTCATCGCCCTGCACAAGCGCGCCCACATCAAACGCATCACCATCGAACATCGGCGCTTGCAACACCGCAAGATCGCCGCTTAACATCAACCCCCAGATGAGGCCGACACTCCGCTAATTTACGCCGGCAACTGTCCCAAATTATCTGACGACGGACACCTTGCCGGGGTTTGTCCGGCCCGCCTGCTCTCGGAGTCAGGCGACGGTATCACTCATGCGAAATTCCATGTGCTCCGGCATAGTGGCGGCGAACGAGGGTCGCTGATCGAGCTTTTCCACCAGCGCGGTCAGTCCCGGATATTGTCCGCGCCAGCGCATCGCCTCGATGTCCGGCGCGATGCCGTCGGCCACCACGAACTCCAGCAGGTCGAGCGTCGTCACGACCGCGATATCGCCGAGGTCGACGGGCAGATTGCCCGGCCTGCCATTCGCGTAAATTCGTTCGAGCTCGCCCAGCGCGCCCAGCACTTTGCGGGCGTGGCGGTCGATCCAGGGCTGGCTCTGGTGCTCGCGATTGGCCTCGAACATCAGCACACCGGCGAAGTCCAGCAGGCGCTCACCGAGCATCTGGCGCTTTTTCGTTTCGAGGCGACCATCGGCATCGGTCGATACGAGCGGCGGCTCCGGATGGCGCACCTCCAGCCACTCAAGAATGTAGGGAGAATCGTAAACCGGCTCGCCGCTCTCTGTGATGAGAATCGGAAGCTGCTCGATCGGGTTGAAATCCGGCGTCCGGGTACCCTCGTTCCAGGGTCGATCGTATTCCACCTCGTAATCGAGCCCCTTTTCGCGAAGAGCGATGGCGATCTTGCGTCCATAAGGGCTGGGGCGGGCGTTGATCAGCGTGTAGGACATCCGCGAATTCTCCACATGGCCCGCGGCGCGGGCGGTTAGTGCATGCTATTATCATTCGGCGCACGTAGACATGCAAGATAAGTCCGAAGTTCCGCCGTCGAGGATCTGAACTGTGCCAGCGCCTCCGACAGCACCTTACACTTTCTTAAGATAGCGCCGAGAAGCTTTAGCGGTTCAGGAGGCAACGTTTAGCGAAGGGTGTCCTTCAAGTCATTCGGCTGAGATCGTGCCGCAGGCTTGCATGGCCCGCTCGCAGGCGCCAATCAGGCTAATGCGCATTGCTCTTTTCGAGCCAGAAATTGCTGGAAATGTCGGCGCCGTTCTGCGCCTCGCTGCTTGTTTGGGGGCGGCTGTGGACCTTATCGAGCCTATGGGGTTCGAGTGGGATGACCGAAGAGTACGCCGGATCGCCATGGATTATATCGATCATGTCACCATTGCACGTCATGCCGGCTTTGACGCGTTCAGGACTACTATCGGTTCGCGAAGGCTCGTGCTGTTCACCACAAAAAGCG
>JANONQ010000128.1:0-2262 GCA_031420935.1 Novosphingobium sp.
GGGGATACGCTTGATCCATTCCTGCAGCGTCACGGTCGCTTCCATACGCGCGAGATGCAGACCTGCGCAGCGATGCGGACCATGGGCGAACGTCGAGTGGTTGATCTGCTTGCGTTCCCAGTCGAGTGTCCAAGGCTCGGCATTTTCGCCTTCGTCCAGGCCGTGTAGCGTTGTCGGCAGCAGGATCATCTCGCCCTGTTTCATTGTTACGCCGCGATATTCCATGTCGTGAGCGATCATCCGCGCGTCAGACACGACTGGAAAGCGGCGGAATAATTCCTCGACGCCGCGCAGCAGTTTCAGTTCGTTACCCTGCAATTCAGCGACCGTGTCCGGATTGCGCGCAAGATAAATCATCATGAAGCTGAGGAAGTTGACGACGGTATCCAGACCGCCGAGCAACAGCAGCGAGATCAGACCGAGCGCCTTGTCGTGCGGCATCGGATGCCCGTCGACAGTTCCGTTGACCATTGTGGTAATCAGATCCTTCCCGGTGCCGCCGATCCGCGATGCGATGATCGGTTCGACATAGGCGAAGAATTTCTGATTGGCAGCCTCGAGACAAGCGGCCATTTCCTCCGGCGTATTACCCGTGGGACGGGTCATGTCGTCGGACCACCGCACCAGTTTCGGTACATCTGTCAGTGGCAGATCGGACAGCGCCATGAACACCCGTACTGGAAAAATCTTGGCGAAATCAGCGGCAAAATCGCATTTTCCCTGCGCCACGAGCGGCTCGATAAGGTCAATGGCGGCCTGTTTCACCATTTGCTCGACGTCGCGCATCCGCGCGGGATTGAGCCCGGTGTCGAGCAGCTTGCGATACGGCGTGTGCTCCGGCGGGTTCATCCGCGTCGGCACCATCAGATATTTCTCACCCGCTTCTTTGGGCAGGAAAATCACCTCGCTCGAAAAGCGCGATGGGTCTTCGTAAATCTCCTTGATCATCGGACCATTCATCGCAATCCAGTGGCCGCCGGTCAGCGGGGTCCAGACGAGATCGGAAGTTTCTTTCGCTTGAAGCGCTTTCCAGGCTTCGTGGTATCCCGCCTCAAGCCCGTCGAGCGCGTACATGTCGATGTCGCGGACGAGATGGTCGGGAATATGATCGGGGCGCGGGGTGCGGTTGCGATTATCGATGGTAGCGGCTTCTGACATGGTTTGCTCCAGAATTCAGGCGATTTCGGGATCGATAATGGCTTTGATGACTGCACCCTTGGCGGTCGCATCGAGTGCTTCCTGAGCGCCGGCAATGCCGAACCGGTGGGTGACCAGTTCCGCCAGCGGATATTCGCCCTGCAACCTTGCGGCAAGCTGAAGCGCGGCGTGATAATGTTTGGGCTTGGGAAAGGTCGCCCCGGCGATGGTCAGGTTCTTGGTCGTCATGTCACGGGGGCTGATCGGCTGGGTGCCCATCGCGCCCCACAGGCCGAGAATGATATAGCGGCCGTGATTGCCTGCCAGATCGACGCCCTCGGGGAAAGCCTGCAGCACGCCCGCCGCTTCGACCACAACGTCCGGGCCGTGCGCGGCAACCCGGTCATAGACCTGGCGGCGGCGCTCCTCCGGGCCGTCTTTCAGGGAGATCGTGGCCGTTGCCCCCATCGAACGCGCTACCGCAAGCCGGTTTTCGTGCATGTCGACAGCGATAATCTCCCGCGCGCCCGATAGCTTGGCGACGAGAATGGCCGACAGCCCGACCGGCCCGGCACCCTGGACGACGACCGTGTCGCCCATGCGTATCTGGCCGCAACGATCGAAGCCGCGCAGTACGGTCGGCAAGGCGCAGCCCAGCGCAATCACCGCATCGGTCGAAGTTCCGTCCGGCACCCGGAAAAAGGCGAGACCCGTCGGCAGTACCGCATAGTCGGCATAACTCCCCCAGTTCGGCTTGTCGGCATGTTCGAAGAATTGCGAATTCTCGCAAGGCGTTTCTTCCAGCACGGTGCAGCTGTGGCAGCGGTGGCACAGCGCGATCGGTGCCCAGTAGACCAGATCACCGGTTTTGACCGGCACCCCGGCATAGTCGGTCGTCACCCCCGGCCCAAGCTTCTCGACCCGGCCGACGCCTTCATGGCCGAGGATGATCGGGAAGGGCATCACGCCCGCTTCACCGGTCAGGATGTGGACATCGCTGCCGCAAACGCCGCCCGCGACAATGCGGACCAGCGCACCGCCCGCGGGGGGATCGAAGATCGGCACGTCCCAGGTTTCAATGCGGTTGGGCTCGACCAGCACGCAGGCCTTGGCGGTACTCATAGA
>JANONQ010000129.1:0-2027 GCA_031420935.1 Novosphingobium sp.
GCGATGGCACGCTGGGGATGACCGCGATCAAGGAACATGGCGGTCTGACATTGGCTCAGGCGGAGTTTGACAGCCACGCCCTGCCGGGAATGCCGCAGAGCGCCGCCGCCACGGGTCAGGTGGATGATGTGCTGGCAGTCGAAGCGATGCCGGCAAAGCTCATGGCTTACCGGGATCACCTCAGCGGCGTAGCCGGGACCAAGGATAGCGATGGCACACGTACCGACACGGCATCGCACATGGGCACGATCATGGGTGCGCTCAGGGCGCGGAGCGGGCACGATTTCAGCGGCTACAAAGAAAAGTCGCTGGTCCGCCGGCTTCAGCGCCGGATGCAGTTGCTCCAGGTCGACACTCCCGCGGATTATATCAAACGGTTCCGCGAACAGCCCGACGAACTTGACAAACTGTTCCGCGAGCTTTTGATCGGGGTGACCCAGTTCTTTCGCGATCCCGCCGCGTTCGAGGCGCTCGATGCGGCGGTGCTGAATGGACTTGTGACCGGAAAGGGTGCGGATGAAACCGTTCGCATCTGGGTGCCTGGCTGCGCTTCCGGAGAAGAAGTGTATACCATCGCCATCCTGCTGCGTGAGGCGATGGATGCGCGGCAGCCCAAGCCAAGGGTCCAGATATTCGGCACCGACATCGATGATCGCGCAATCGCGGCCGCACGCCTCGGCCGCTACCGGGCAGTTTCCGCAGGCCTATCGCCGGAGCGTGTTGAACGCTGGTTCACGAAAGATGGCGACGACTGCTGCATCGTCCCGGAAATCCGCGAAATGTGTGTGTTCTCGACGCACAGCATCATCAGGGATCCGCCGTTCTCCAAGCTCGATCTGATCTCGTGCCGCAATCTGCTGATCTATATCGACGCCGCGATGCAGGACCGCGTCATGCGGAACTTCCACTACGCGCTGAAACCGGGCGGGCGGCTGTTTCTCGGAATGGCGGAATCGGTCACGCGCAGCGCAAGGCTGTTTAGCGCTCTGGACAAGAAGCATCGCATATTCGAACGTCGCGAAACTGCCGGGGTGGCGCTTCCCGACCTGCCAGCGCGCGGCGTCGGGGCCGCGATAATCCCGGTGCATGACAGGAAGCCGGCAGCCTCCGGCGATTGGATCGACAAAGGCGCGCGGCGGGTCATGGAAAAATACAACCCGCCGCATGTGGTGATCGACCGAAACCATGAGATCGTCCGCTTCTCGGGGGGATCGATGGGCCAGTATTTTGAACCGGCACCCGGCGCGCCAAGTTCTGCGCTGTTCGATATCCTGCGCAAACCGCTTCGTCAGGCAGTACGAACGGTGCTGCAAGTCGCCGGCAGCTCCCATGCTCCGGTTCGCAAACGCGATGTGGCGCTTCGCGTTGATGGCAAGCCGCACTCGGTAACGCTGATTGCCGATGCGATAGGGGATGATGGTGAATTCATTGTCCTGGCCTTTCAGGACGGCGGCCCCGGCGCTTCGCCAGGCAACTCCGGTCCATCTGGCACGGTATCGGCCGACGCCATGCTCTCGCTTGAGCAGGAATTGCTTACCACCCGCACGCAACTCCAGTCCGCCATCGACGAAATGGAAATCGCCAACGAGGAAATGAAATCTTCGAACGAGGAGTATCAGTCGGTCAACGAGGAACTGCAATCCACCAACGAGGAATTGGAAACCGCCAAGGAAGAGATGCAGTCTGTCAATGAGGAACTTCAGACCATCAACGCCGAGATGGCCAGCAAGAACGAGATTCTGATGCGTCTCAACAGCGACATCAAGAATTTGCTCGATAGCACAGAGATCGCCACGCTGTTTCTCGACGAGCAACTGCGGATCAAGAGCTTTACGCGCGGCGTAGCCGAAATCTTTAGTGTCCGTGAAACCGATATCGGGCGTCCAATCACGGAAATCGCGAGCCTTGTCGATATTTCAGAGCTGAAGAAGGACGTGAAATCAGTACTGCGCACGCTCGCTGTGACGGAGCGCCGGATCAAGCTAACCGATTCGGCGATGGCTTTCGATATGCGGATCCGCCCCTAC
>JANONQ010000130.1:0-1815 GCA_031420935.1 Novosphingobium sp.
TTCGCCCACGAGATTAAGCAACTTGCCCGGCGCGCGGCGGCGGATCAATTCCCCACCGTGGACAGTGCAGACCCCGGCCGAATCATAGCCGCGATACTCCATCCGCCTGAGGCCATCGACGAGGCGGTCCGCCACGTCCTGTTTGCCGACGATGCCGATGATGCCGCACATGGGACTATGCTTTCGTCAGAGAGTGTAGGGTACGCGGATGCCGGGCAGTTCTGCCGGGAAATCCTTGGTATTTCGTGTAACCAGAACGCGGCCACGAATTTGAGCGGTTGCCAGAATTATTGCATCCGGACTTTTCAATCTTGATCGCTCGCGCCGGAGCGCGGCAGCACGCAGTGAAATCTCGTCGTCAATCTCATCAAGGCCGAAGTGCGACAGGAACGCCAGCGCATCCTTGACAATGCTCTCGTTGCCCTTCGACAGTACCTCGATCCACGCCATGCGGCTGATCCACGGGCGCGAAGTTAAACCTACCGCACGTTCGATTTCGGCCCGCGCGGGAGGATAGCCAGCCAGTGCATCAATTATGATATTGGCGTCGAACGCAAAGCCGCTCACTTGCTGCCGGGCCGCTTGGGTTCAGGATATTTGCCCGCGAGCATGTCGAGGTATATCTGCCGCTGGCGATCATCCTCATCGTCGAACATATCAGGCGATTCGGCCCTGGCCTCTTCGTAATCGTCGTCCCAATACCGCGTCCATTCGGCGCGGCGTTTTCGTTCGTATTCGTGTGGATCGTATTCGATCCCGTGCCGCGCCCAGAGGCCGAAGCCCTTGTCGAGCCAGTCCAACCCCGCAGGTGACTGCGCCTTGTAAGCGCTAACCGCCTCACGCAGCACCGAGGCGCGCGACTTGCCCTGCTCGGCGGCGCGGGCGTCCAGCCACTTGAGATCGTCATCGGGCAGATCGGCGAGGATGCGGGTCATAGTGACATACTGATATCATATCATGATATCATGTCAAGCTTATCCACCCATGCATCTTTGCGAGTGACTTCCACATTTCAAGGACATTTTCTGCGATTTGGGTGAAATGCAAATGTCCGTTGGCGCCCTCAAGCATGACTTGCGGAGCGCCACCATAGGGACCAACATCAAACGCGCCCTCACTCCATCCCAGTGCCTGAGAAACTGTGTTGGAGGCATGGCTTGGCGCATCCGGGTGAGGCCGCCTGTCGCTCAATGACAGGTGTTTGCCAGCATTTGCGATCCCCCGAATGAGAGCAAAATTTGGCTGTATGATTTCCAATGAATTCGCGAAGGTCTTAGCGTCAGCCACCGGGCGCGGAGCTCCGGTATGGTCATTGAATTTGAGGTTCTGATTGATCATCGCGCCGTGCGCAATGTAGACCCAATCATGCAGATGAAACAATGAGATAGCGGTATGAAATGCCTTGCGCAGGTCACCGGGGTCGGCAACAAAGTCATTATAGTCGGGAACTACCATTCCATCCCAGAAATCTTGGGCAAACTGGAACTGTTGAACGATCTTCACCCCTTCCCTTCCGCCTTCTTCTTCTTCATCGCGTCGTGAAACCTATCCGCCCAGCCGGGCTTGACCAGCTGTTCGGCGCGCACCAGCCGCAGCTCGCCGTCGGCGACATCGCGCGATACCGCGCTGCCCGCGCCGACAATCGCATCCGCGCCGATCTTCACCGGGGCGATCAGTGAGGCGTTCGAGCCGATGAAGGCGCGCGCGCCGATCACGGTCTTGTGCTTGAAATAGCCGTCGTAATTGCAGGTTATCGTCCCCGCGCCGATATTGGCCCCTGCCCCCACCTCGGCATCGCCGATATAGGAGAGATGG
>JANONQ010000131.1:0-17962 GCA_031420935.1 Novosphingobium sp.
TTTTTCCTCGTCTACCGGCACTTCTCGCCGGCCGACAAGGAAGACGCGATTGGTGAAGTGCTTGCGGTGATCAAGGGCACCGGGGCCTTTATGATCGCCGCGATTATCGCTTTGGCAGTATCGAGATGGAAATTCGGCAAAATTTCGCCAATGTTGTGGCTGTCGACCGGATTGATTGTGTTTTTCGGGACCATGACGGTGCTGCTGCGCGATCAGTTCTGGATTCAGGTCAAGCCCACTGTAATTTACCTTATTTTCGGCGTTTCGCTGCTCGCCGGAATCGCGCGGGGGAAGCCGCTGCTGAAATATCTGCTGCAAGCGGCATTCCAGGGCCTTGATGACGACGGCTGGATGATCCTGTCACGCAACTGGGGCATTTTCTTTCTTGCCCTGGCCTGTCTCAACGAAGGCTTCCGCTATTTCCTGACGTTCGGCGGCTGGCTGGAGACCAAGCTCTATGTCTTCCTGCCGCTGTCATTGCTCTTCACCTTTGCCCACATGCCGATGCTGCTGCGGCATGGGCTGGGCGACGACGCGAAAGACGATGTCGTCACCCATCCGCCCCACGAATAGGGGAAAAGTCGGCAATAGCCTGTGACATTGGCACGAAACGTGGCAATGATCCGCGCGCCGCGTGCCAAAGCTGCGGTTCGGGTCTTGAATACCGCACACCGAATAGGGGGAAGTTATGGCGAAATTTTTCGGAAATCTGCACCTTGTGCTGGCAATCGGCGTGGTGCTGGCGATTGCCATGATGATGGCCTTTGCGCCGACCGCGCCGGTCGACGTGAATTCCATATTTCGCTGGATGCATGTGTTTTTCGGCATCTTGTGGATCGGCCTGCTATATTATTTGAACTTCGTGCAAGTCCCGACGATGCCGTCGGTCCCGGCCGAATTGAAGAAGGGCGTCACCGGCTACATTGCGCCCAAGGTGTTCTTCTTCTTCCGCTGGTCCGCGCTGCTGACCGTGGTGACCGGCCTGGTGATCGCAATCGTTGGCGGTTACGCACATCAGGCGCTGACCTTCAGCGGCGAAGGCAACGTCGATCTGATCGGCCTGGGCATCTGGCTGGCGCTGATCATGTTCCTCAATGTCTGGGTGATCATCTGGCCGGCGCAGAAGAAGATCCTCGGCATTGTCGAGGCGAGCGACGCGGAAAAGGCCAAGGCTGCGCCGCGCGCACTTGCTGCCAGCCGGACCAACCTGCTGCTGTCGTTGCCGATGCTGTATGCCATGGTTAGCGCCAATCTAGTGAACTGACCGCAGTCAGGCTGTCGGCCATCCGGCAACGAGAGGGGAGCGGGCGGCAGCGCCCCTCCCCCTTTTTGCGGGATTGGGGCGAGTTAAGGCACCTTCTCACATAAACCGTTCGCCGAAGCGCAGTTGGACCGGCGTTTCAGCGCCTTAAATCTCGACCTGGCTGCCCAGCTCCACCACCCGGTTGGTCGGCAGGCGGAAGAATTCCATCGCGCTTGCCGCGTTGCGCAGCATCCAGGCGAACAGCTTCTCCCGCCAGATCGCCATGCCGGGTTTTGCCGAAGCTATCAGCGTCTGGCGCGAGAGGAAGAAGCTGGTCTTCATCATGGCGAACGGCTCGCCGCAGGTCGTCACCCGCTTGAGAAGTTCGGGGACGTCGGTCTCCTCAAGAAACCCGCAGCGAATGGTGAGCCGGTAGAAGCCGTTGCTCATGTCCTTCACCGTAAAACGCTCGGCCTCCTCGACGTATGGCACGTCCTGGATCGAAATCGTGAGGATCACCACGCGCTCATGCAGCACTTTGTTGTGCTTGATGTTGTGAAGCAGCGCGGATGGCACGCCCTTGTTGGTCGAGGCCATGAAGATTGCTGTGCCGGGCACTCGGGCGGCGCTCGAATGGGCGCTTTTGGCGAAGACTTCGACCGGGATCGTACCTTCGGCCATATTCTGCCGCATCAACGCCCGCCCCCGTGCCCAAGTGGTCAGCAAGGTGAAGATGATCATGCCCATGACCAGCGGCACCCAACCGCCATCGGGGATCTTGGTTAAATTGGCGGCGAGGTAAGCCCCATCCAGCGCGAAGAACACCGCCAGCAGCGGAACCGACAACCAGCGCTTCCATTTCCACAGGTGGAACAGCACCACCGCCAGCAAAAAATTGTCGATCAGCATCGCACCGGTCACCGCGATGCCATAGGCCGCGGTCAGGTTGGAGGAGCGCTGGAACATCAGCACCAGCAGGATCACCGCGATCATCAGCGCCCAGTTGATCACCGGAATGTAGATCTGTCCCGCCGTCAGACTGGTGTGCTTGATCGACATGCGCGGGATGAAACCAAGCTGGATCGCCTGTTGGGTAACCGAAAAAGCGCCGGTTATCACCGCTTGGCTGGCGATCACCGCAGCCATGCTGGCGATGATCAGCAGCGGCCACTGGAACCATTCCGGCGCAAGCAGGTAGAACGGGCTTTCCAGCGCCGCCGGGGTGCGCAGCAGCAGCGAGGCCTGGCCGAGGTAATTCAGCACCAGCGCCGGCAAGACGAAGACGAGCCAGGAAACCCGGATCGGGGGCCGGCCGAAATGGCCCATGTCGGCATAGAGCGCTTCTGCCCCAGTCACCGCCAGCACGGCAGAACCCATGGCAAGGAAACCGCGAAACGGATCGGCAAGGAACATTTCCACGGCATAATGCGGGCTCAGCGCGCCCAGCACACTCGGCATGGCGGCAATGCTCATCACGCCGAGCACGGAGATCACCGCGAAATAGACCAGCATGATCGGACCGAACAATGTCGCCACCCGCGCAGTGCCGCGGCTCTGGATCAAGAACAGCGCCAACAGGATGCCGACCACTAGAGGCACGACCAGCGGCGCCAGCGCCGGATTGAACACCGCCACGCCCTCGATCGCGCCCAGCACCGAGATCGCCGGGGTAATCATGCTGTCGCCGTAGAACAGCGAAGTCGCAAATACGCCCAGCAGCACAATCCCCGCCGACCAGCTCTTTCCAGGGACGTGCTGGTTGATCAGCGCCAGCAGGGCCAGGCTGCCGCCCTCACCCTTGTTGTCAGCGCGCATGATGATGGTGACATATTTTAGCGTCACGATGATCATCATCGACCAGAACATCAGGCTGACGATGCCGAACACATGCAGCTGGTCGAGCGGCAGAGGATGATGGCCGGCGAACGTATCGCGCATCGCGTACAGCGGGCTGGTACCAATATCGCCGAAAACGACGCCGATCGCGCCGACCGCCAGCTTGACTACGCCGCCCTGCTGGTGGCCCTGGCCGGCGTGGGCCGGAACGTGACCGCCAACAGCGGCCGAGGCGATGGCACCGCCCCCCGTATTACCCTGGACCGTTTCGCTCATGCTGGCGCCCTGTCTCCGAAAGGAGTGCCCTTACCGCCTGCCTGGGGTACGGCTAGGCGGCGGCGCTTAGCAGCATGGGAGAGCCGCTGCAATCTCACTTGGCCATGCGTTCCCGGCGCGGATTTACCAGGGACGCCACCGCGAGCGAATGGCGCCGTTCCAGTTCGCCGCGCCAGGGCGCAGCTTTCGGCGCCAGTGAAAGGCGGCGCTGCCACCAGAACGCCGCCAGCCGCAGGCGGCCGGACTGCTCCAATGCCGTGCCGACCAGCACTGGGGCGGGGGCGACTTTCGCCGCAGCTGCGTCCGCCCGGTCATAGGCCAGCGTCGCTGCCTGCGTCAGGCGGCCGCCGCTATGCGCATAAAGCGCGTCGCCCAGGGCCAGCCAGGCCATGGCATTGCCGGGATCCGTGTTCACCGAGCCGAGCAGGACCGAGGCGGCCTCCCCGAACTGCCCGTGGCGCGCCATGGCATCGGCGACAACCATCCAGCGCTCGGTTGGGGGGCGGCCTTCATTGAGCTGCAATCGGCCCGCCAGCAACGCAGGCCCGCCAGCGAACTGCGCGGCAGAGGAGCGATGGGGCGCCGAGGGCACATCGGGCCGGCCCTGCAGCGCATAGCCGCCGAGGCCTAGCAGCAGGGCAATCCCCGCCGGCTTCCACGCCACGCCGTAGCCGGCGGTCAGCGCCGCCAGGCTTGCCGCGGCAAGCGCCAGGACTGCCAGCCAAGTCATGCGCTTTGCGCGTCCCGAATTCCGCGATCATCCCGGCGGTGGCCGATTCTCCTGCGGGCGGCCGAGCGCCACCAGAGGCTGGCCAAAGCGGCAAGGGCCATCAGCAACGCCCCGAGCGCGGCAAGCCAGGCGCCGTAGCGAAACCAGTTGACCAGCGGCCGCCACCACAGATCGACTGTAGCGCATTCCAGCCCTTCGCCGCTGGCTGAAAATCGCGCCGCCAACTCGCCGTCCCAATAGACATGGCGCGCAATCTGGTTGGGCAGGCCGGGCTTGCGGAAATATTCCGTGTCCCGAGGGCGTAGCACGAGCGGCGCGGCGGCATCGGTCCGCACCATCAGTTCCGCTTCCCGCGCGGTAAAGCCCTCCCCTGCGACCGGCTGGACGTGGACCAGCGAGACGGTCCGGCGGCCGAACTTTGCCACTGTCCCGGGGCAAAGAAACGCCTGCTGCCGACTAGAACCGGCCACCGCGGCGCCAAGGCCCAGGAGGCTGGCGGCGATACCGCAGGCCAGAACGAGGGTGCCGGCCTGCCTTAGTCCGACCCGCAGCGACCCGCCGCGCCTTAGCGAACGGAGCAAACCGGCCAGTTCAAGACGCGCGGCGGCACCTAATGCACCTAGCCATGCCAATCCTGCCAGCATATCGGCAGCCGACCATTCCCGAAAATTCGCAAGCTCGCCGCGTGCATCCGGCAGCTCCAGTTGCGCCGCCGTGCCGAGCGACATCGCCGCCAGGGCGAGCCAAGTCCACACCCGCGCCGCGCGGTTCCCGGATGCTTTGCGGTCGCGTGGCTGCCGCGATGCCAACCAGATTGTCCAGGCCATCACCAGCCATGCAAGACCAATCACCAGCAGCGGCGAGACATAGGCCAGATCGACAGGCTGTCCCAAGCCCAGGCCTTCCGGCGGCGGCGGATAGCTGCGGGCAAAGGGGTTGGCCGCGATCAGGAGAATCGTCAGGAGCAGGAGCGTGACCACTTGCTGAAGCGTCCGCGCCCGCATCTGCGTAGCTGGCTGGAGGCCCAGCCGGGCCTGTACCACCCCTGACATGGCAAGCACGGTCACCGCCAGCAGCCCGGCGCCAACCGGGTTGGTCAGGGCATCGAGCAGCTTGTCTTCCGCCAATGCCCAGGACTGCGAATAGCGGGCAACGGCGCGCATGGAGAGGTCGGTTCGCACGAAGCTCATAAGCGATGCGCCAAGCGCCAGCGCCAGCAACGCGGCCTGCACAACCGCTACGCCTCGCACATCGGCCTCTTGATCGCGCCGGCCAGCCCAACGCGCCGGAACTAGCTGCAATCCGCCCAGCGCCGCTGCCAGCCACAGCGCGGCGAGGCCGATCTCCGCAATCATTCCGTCCGCGCCACGACCTGCTTTGCCTCGGGGGCTGTCATGTTCTTCATTTCACGTGGGACGTAGTTCTCATCGTGCTTGGCGAGCAGGCGCTCGGCGGTGAATGTGCCGTCACGCCCCATTTGCCCTTCAGCAACCACGCCCGAGCCTTCCTGGAACAGCTCGGGGGTAATGCCGCGAAACCGCACCGGCACCCGCGCCGTGCCGTCGGCAACACTGAACAGGATGGTGACGTGATCCGCCTCGGTCCGCAGCGAGCCAGCCTCGACCATGCCGCCAAGCCGCACCGCACGGTCCGGCGCGGGCGGCTTGCTGACGATTTCGCTTGGGACGTAGAAGTAGGAGGCCTGGTTCCGCAGCGCCCAGGCAGCCAGCAGCCCCGCGCTGATCAAAGCCGCCACTGCGAGGCCGATCAGCACCAGCCGCTGGTGCTTGGCCTTGAGCGCGCTCATGCTTCGCGGCTCCGGTCACGGCGGCGCTCGGCGCGGCGCATGGCGAGCCAGCTCCAGGCGATGGTCGCCATTGTTCCGCCGACACCGAGAACATAGGCGGCGGCGACAAACAGCCAATGGTCGAGCACTTCCTGGTTCATGCGGCCATTGCTTTGGCAGGCTGGCGAGTGCGGATCAAGGTGCTCGCTTGCGGCGCGGGGGCCATCTCAGCGGCCGATCAGCTTGCGCGCGGCGGCATCGGCCACTTGGTCCGGCGAGCGCCCGCTTGCCTCCGCCTCGCGCCAAATACCGGTGAGCCGGTCAGGAATTTCGCGCAGGCGGCGGCGAACCTCGTTGATGTCGCAGCGCTCGCCGGACTGGCGCGCGAGATATTCCAGCGTCACGCTGACGATGCCGCCGGCGTTGATGACATAATCCGGCGCATAGAGAATTCCTCGTGCCGCCAGCGCCGGGCCATGTTCGGGCCGCGCGAGCTGGTTGTTGGCGCCGCCCGCGACGATCGGCGCTTCGAGCCGGACGATGCCCGCGTCGTCGAGAATCGCTCCAAGCGCGTTTGGGCTGAAGACGTCACAGGCGGTGCCCATGATCGCGTCCGCCGGAACATGCTCGGCCCCAAATTGGCGGGCCAGGTCAGCGGCGCGTTCCGCATCGATATCGGCGAGCGTCAGCCTGGCGCCGTCCTTGGCGAGCAGCTGCGCCAGCCCGCCGCCAACGCTGCCGGTGCCCTGGATAGCAACATGGACACCCTCGAGGCTGTCTTTGCCGAGCCGATAGGCGACGGCCGCCTTTATGCCGAAATATGTGCCGAGCGCGGTGAACGGCCCGGGATCGCCGCCCGCCGCGGTTCCGTCACGCGACGGCAAGCCAGTGACATGGGCAGTGCGGCGAGAGATGGCGACCATGTCGGCCTCGGTCATGCCGACATCTTCGGCGCAGACGTAGCGCCCGCCCAGCGCCTCGATCGCATCGCCGAACGCTTCGAGCATCGCCGGGGTCTTGCGGCGACTGGCATTGGCCAGGATAACGCCCTTGCCGCCACCTGCGGGCAGCCCGGCCATGGCGTTCTTATAGCTCATGCCGCGCGACAAACGCAGCGCATCGCGCATGGCATCGCCCGCATCGGGGTAGTGCCAGAAGCGGGTGCCGCCCGCGCCAGGGCCGAGATAAGTGGAATGCAACGCGACGATCGCGGTAAGCCCGCTGGCGCGGTCATGCACCAGCTCGATATGTTCGTGATCGTCGTAGTCAGGCTCGGTCCAGAAGGCGGTCACGCGGGTCTCCGAGGGGCGCAGGGGCGGGAAACCGCCGGCTCGGGGCGCGACTGGGGCGACCGAGGGGGCTCGAACCCCCGACCTCCGGTACCACAAACCGGCGCTCTAACCAACTGAGCTACGATCGCCATTCTCGCGCTAATGCCGAGGCGCGGCCTACCGGGCGGCAACTGCCACCGCGAAGCCCGCGGGAGGGCGCTTTTGCACAGCCGGCGCAGCTTGGGAAGAGAAAATCGCCCGACTCTCGTCGCGCGCGATGTTCAAATCCTGCAGCGGACCCTAAGCTTGCCGCATGCAAGGCCCCGGCGAATCTTCCGCGCAGCACCTGCTGTCATTCACCGGGATGCGGCGCGTACATACGGACACGCTGGAGCTTTTCACGCTGCGTCATTTCCTGACACCGTGCGAATGCGAAGGATTGGTACATCGCATCGATACCAACTGCCGTCCTTCGACCATCGCTGATGCCAACGGCGATCCCTATTTCCGCACCAGCGAGACGTGCGATCTCGATCATGGCGATGCGCTGGTAGCGGCCCTTAACGCCAAACTCGCGTGGATTTCCAGGATCAATCCCGCCCACGGCGAACCCTTGCAAGGGCAGCGGTATCGTGCGGGCCAGGAATTCAAGGCGCATACCGACTATTTCGAGCCCGAGGGCCCCGACTTTGTGCGGTATTGTACAATATCCGGTCAGCGCAGCTGGACTTTCATGATCTACCTCGACCGCGTCGCTGCGGGCGGCGGAACCCATTTTCCGGCGATCAACAAAATCTTCCAGCCAGAAGCCGGAATGCTGCTGGCGTGGAACAACCGCTTGCCGGATGGCAGCGGCAATCCGGCCACGCTCCACCACGGTTTGCCAGTGCGCAAGGGTGAAAAGCACGTGATCACGCGCTGGTATCGCGAACGTCCGTGGGGCTAGAGCACGATGCGATTAGATTGAATCGCGTCGTGCTCAAGTGTCTTTGTTTGCGCGCGATTTATTGCGAAAAACCGGTGCCCACTTTTTCGCATCGCGCTCTAGGCTGGTTGATTCCCGGCCGAACCAATTGTCGGCGCACCAAAAATTAACCAGCCCTCCGTAGTTTGTCCAAGTGCCATTTTACCCGGCCGGAGCTCAATAGCGATGCCAAGCGTACGATTCCGCCTGAGCGGCCCACACAAGGCGAGCCTCCCCAATCGGCGCCGGACTACGCGGGCCCTCGTTCAGATCGAGGCCGCTGTCACTTCGGCACATGGCCACAGCGCACAAATGGAGATTGGCGATATTTCGGCCCATGGCTGCAGTTTGAACAGCGAAGCGGAGTGGCTGCGGACAGGCGGATTTCTGGCGATCACGCTGGAAGGCGGATCAACGCTGGAAGGCGTTGTGCGCTGGGTTCGCCATGACAAAGCCGGTGTCGAATTTCTCCGCCCGGTCCCTTCTGCCAGTGGCGAATGGCACGAATTGATCGAAACGTTCAGCAACCAATAAACAAAAACGGGCGGCTCGCAGGCCGCCCGTCGCCGGATATCAGCCGATCCAGCTCAGGTCTTCTTGAGCGTCAATCCGCCGAAGCGCTTGTTGAATTGGGCGACACGGCCGCCGGCATCGAGCAAGCGCTGATTGCCGCCGGTCCAGGCCGGATGCGACGTCGGGTCGATTTCGAGCGCCAGCGTGTCGCCTTCCTTGCCCCAGGTCGAGCGGGTTTCGAACACGGTGCCGTCAGTCATCTGCACCTTGATCATGTGATAATTGGGATGGATCTCGGCCTTCATTGTCACAGCTTTCGTTTGCGGCCGGTTCCAACCGGCCCGAATTGGGAAGCGCGCGCATAGCTTCGCGGTGCCAGCTTGTCCAGCCTGACTGCCGAACAGCGGACTTCAGGCCGGGTCGGCGATCATAGCGGTGAACTGCACCTCGCAGGTCGACTTGCCCTCGACCGAGGCCTTGCCCCAGAACTTGCACACCCGCGCGCGTTTCTGGACAAATCCGACATGGAGGTCGAGCAGCACGCCCGGCCCGACCGGATTGCGGAATTTCGCCCCGTCGATCGACATGAAATAGACCAGCTTGCCGGTCCCGGCGAGCTCCAGCGTCTCGATCGCCAAAATCGCCGCGGCTTGAGCCAGTGCCTCGATCTGGAGGACGCCTGGCATGATCGGGCGGCCGGGGAAATGGCCCTGGAAGAACTGCTCGTTAAAGCTCACCGCCTTGACTGCGCGGATCTCCTCGCCGATCGTCAGCGAGAGCACCCGGTCGATCAGCAGTAACGGGTAGCGATGCGGCAGCGCGGCCAGAATCTTCGCCGTATCATAGGCGGACGCGGCCGGAGCCGCGACGCCGTCTGTCTCACTGCTCACCGGTGCCCCCCAACGCGCCGACGATTAGCGGCCGCCTGGCTGCGGTTTAGCGGGGGTCTGAGCCGCGCCGGCCGGGCGCTGCTGCGCGGCTTGCTGAGCCCGGGCTTCGCGTGCCTCGCGCGGTTCCCAGCCAGCAGGCGGAACCAACTGCGCCGACGGAATCGAGACGTTGAGTTCGTCAAGGATCGCCTGGTTAAGGTTATAGCTGCCGCTCGCCGCCAACACGCTTTGCGGAGTGAGCAGCAGCGAAACCTTCTTCTTGGCCATTGCCGCCTGGATCGCCGCGTTCAGCTTGTCGCCAATCTGCTCCTGCACATAAGCTTCCGACAAGGCGACCGGCTCAAGCATGCGCTGCAGCTCCTGCTGGCCCGACTGCTGGATGCGCTGGATAGACTGCGCCTGCTGCTGCAGTAAGCTCTGCGCGGCCGGGGTGCTGGCGTTGGCAGCCTGACTCTCACGGTTGAACCGTTCGACCAGCGGCTGGAGCTGCGCCGAAATCTGCGCGCGCCGCGCTTCCGCCGCAGTAATTTGCGCCTTGTAGGTCACCGGGCGCTGCTGGGCGGCGGTGCGGAAAGCGTTGGCATTGGCGACGACGGCATCCACATTGGCGACGCCGATGCCGGCAATCGCTGGACCGGAAACTGCGGGTGCCGCAGCTGCGGTGTTCTGCGCAAGGGCAGCCTGCGAGGTGCCGAGCAGCAGCGCGGCGGCGAAAATGGAGTTACGGATAGTGTTCATCAGAAACGGGTTCCCACGTTGAAAGTGAATGATTTGGTGTCGTCGCCATCCTGCTTGAGCAACACCTTGGCGAAATCGATGCGGAACGGACCAAACGGCGAGTTCCAGTTAAAGCCGATGCCGACAGCCAGGCGCGGCTTCCAGCTATCGCCCACGAAGGTTTCTATCGCCGGCGACGTAAGTTGCTGATTGCCGGCGCTTGTCAAGCAGGCTGGCTTGGTAGGGTTGACCGGATTGGTCACGGTTGAGGTGTTCGTGGGATTACAATTTGCGTCCACCATATTGATCTGGCGGTAGAGCACTGGGACATTCGTTTCCGTGACCGGGTTTGCGACTCCCCATACCGCGCCAGCGTCCATGAATATCGATGGCCGGATGCCGAGTTCCTTAACGCCCGAGCCCAGCGGGATTTCAAGCTCGGCGCGAGCAAGATAGTAATACTTGCCGCCAATGGCGTCGTCAGTCCAACTGTTGCGGTCGGGGTTCGGGCCATCGACAGCGCCGTTGACCAGAAGTGTACCGCTGATCACACCATCGCCGTTGGTGTCGATCAGCGGCTTGCGCAGAACCCGTGGCCCGACCCCGCGGATATCAAAGCCGCGAAACTGCGGTTCACCGAGATAGAAGCGATCGGTCAGCCGGACATCGTCGATGGCGGCATCGTTGCCGCTGTTATCTAAAGATTTGATTGCACCGGCTTCGGCCGAGATGGAGAATACGAAGCCGCCACCTACTGCAAAATACTGCGCAGCGTTGACGCGCAGGCGGCCGTATTTCACCGAACCGCCAAGCCCGGCAAAATCGCCGCCGACCGAGATCAGCCGGCCGCGAGAAGGACGGGAGCGATTGTCGAGCGTGTCATTGATAAACGACACACCGACGATCGAGCTCAGCCGGTCGCCAAGCGCCTCACAAAGGTAGCGCCCGGCAAGCGCCGGATCGCACTGCCTGACGCCAGGCGTGAAACGATCGGAGAAGAACTGATTTTCATCGAGCGAAATCTGGTCGTAGTTCAGGGTGTAGGTGGCCACTGCTGTCAGATATTCGGACAGCGGCACGCCCAGCCGCATCTGGAGGCCGGTGGTCGCCTGCGAATACGTGTTTCTGCGACTACTTTCCTGGAAGTTGAAGCTGTTGTAGTCGCGGCGATAAATATCGGCGCCGAATGAGACATTGCGGTCGAACAGATAGGGCTCGGTGAAGCTCGCCTCGACACTCTTCGAATATTTCGAATAGCTGCCCGAAAGTCCAACGGTCTGGCCGCGTCCGCGGAAATTGCGTTGCTGCACCGAGGCCTGGAAAATGAAGTTCTCGATGCTGGAGAATCCGGCCGACAATTGCAATTCGCCGGTCGGCTTTTCTTCGACATTGGCCTCAAGGATGATCCGGTCCGGCGCGCTTCCCGGCTTTTGTTCAACCTCGAATTTCTCCTGAAAATATCCCAGCGACTTGATCCGGTTGGTCGAGCGCTTCACCTGCAGCGAATTGAATGCATCGCCTTCGGCCAGGCGGAATTCACGCCGGATGACCTTGTCCTGGGTCAGCGTATTGCCGTTGACGTCGATCCGTTCGACATAGACGCGCGGCGCCTCGGCGATGACGAAGGTCAGGCCCATCGTCAGATCGTCCTTGCTCCGTTCATAATTCGGGCGGATATCGGCAAAGGCGTAGCCAAAGGTGCCGGCCGTTTCGTTCAAACGTTCGATCGTATCTTCGACCAGCTTGGCGTTATACCACTCGCCTTTTTTCATCGGCAGCTGCTTGGCCAGCACATCGCCATCGAAATCGCGAAGCTGACTCTCGACCTTCACATCGCCGAATTTGTAGCGTTTCCCTTCTTCCACCACATAGGTGAGGATGAAATCGCGTTTGTCCGGCGTCAACTCGGCAACGGCCGATACGACCCGGAAATCGGCATAACCTTCGGTCAGATAATATTGCCGCAATTTCTGCTGGTCGAACGCCATGCGATCAGGATCGTAGCTGGTGCCGGAGCTGAACAGGCGGGTAAACCGCGCCTGCTTGGTCACCATCTGGCCACGCAGCCGGCCGTCCGAAAATTCCTGGTTCCCGAGAATGTTGATCTGGCGAACCTTCGACTTGGGACCTTCGCTGACCTCGAAGACAATATCGACCCGGTTCTGCTCCAGCGCGACCATCTTCGGCTCGACCGTGGCGGCAAAGCGGCCCTGGCGCTTGTAAAGCTCGATGATCCTAAGCACGTCGGCCCGCACTTTCGAGCGGGTGAAAATCTGACGCGAGGCCAGCTTGATTTCAGGAAGGATCTTGTCGTCCTTGATCCGCTTGTTGCCCTCCAGCACAATGCGGTTGATGACCGGGTTTTCCTTCACCTGGATCACCACATTTCCGCGCTCGTTACGGATCTGGACATCGGAGAACAGCTCGGTGGCGAACAGATCTTTCAGTGCCTGATCGGCAGCTGCCTGGCTGTAGGGCTCGCCGTAGCGCAGCTTGATATACGAACGGATCGTATCGGGCTCGAGCCGCTGCATGCCGACCACAGTGATAGTCTGGATGATGTCTTGAGCAGGCGCGGTCAGCGCTACTTCAGGCAATGGAGCCGTCGGTGCAGCGACGCGCGGTGCGGCGGGAGCAGGTGCAGCAACTTCTTGCGCAGCTGCCAGGCCAGGCAATCCAGCAAGGATCGTTGAGCCCAGCATCGCCACAACCAGATTGGGACCGTAGCGGGCTTGATCGCGGCGATTATTGCTCAATCCCATCATCGACACGAAAGTCCTGTAAGTTTTGACTGGCCAAAACATGGCACGGTGACCGGCGCTGCCCCCGGGCGAAACCGGGCGGTTGCCCTCGCATGGCCGGAGCCCTGTGCCCGATGGCGTTCGGGCAATCAAGCAATTGTCCGGCTCAAAGCGTCGTTCTGTCCTAGTTCTCCACCGCCTAGCCCCCGAAAACCGGGAGCGCCGCAATATCGTTCAGCGTAACGAACACCATCAGGGCCAGCACCAGCGCCAGTCCCGTACGAGCCGCCCATGCCTGACTTCGTGTTCCCAGTGGCTTCCGCCGTCCCGCTTCGGCCGCGTAGAAAGCCAGATGTCCGCCGTCGAGCGCGGGGATTGGCAGCAGGTTGATGAATGCCAAGTTAATCGAGATCATCGCGGCAAAACCAACAAATTCGAGCCAGCCGAGGCTCAGCTGTTCCCCGGAAAACTTGGCGATCTTGATCGGCCCCCCCAGCTCCTTGACCGACCGTTCGCCGGTGATGATCTGGCTCAAGCCGGTGACCATCATCCGCATGATCCCGGCGGTCTGGCTGCCAGCGAGCGTTACCGCCTCGACTGGCCCGACCGGTTCGATCACGGGCTTGCTCGCCCCGATGCCGATCCGGCCGATGCGCGCCTCGTTGCCGAACTGGTCGCGCTCTAGCGAATTCCGGATCTTGACGGCAAGCTCGATATTTTGCCCGTCGCGATCAACTAGAACGTTCACGGTGTGGCCCGGATAAGGCGCGACTCGCTCGGCGATGTCCATGAAGCTGGTGATTTCATGATCATCGATGCGCACGATCCGATCGCCCATCCGAAGACCGGCCTGCTGGGCTGAAGAATTCTCGCCGAAGCGCGCGATTTCCGAGGATGCGACGATTTTGCCATAGGCCAGGTTGAACGCCGCGAAGATCACGACCGCGAACACCAGATTGGTCACCGGCCCCGCCAAGACTATCAGGCTGCGCTGCCAAAGCGGTTTGGCGTTGAACGTCATCGCCAGTTCCGCGGGCGAAAGCGTTGATACCGCACCGCTCGGCATGCTGGCGGCGTTTTCATCGCCGGCGAACTGAACATAACCGCCCAGCGGCCAGGCGGCGAGCTTCCAGCGGGTGCCGCGCTTGTCAGTCCAGCCCGCAAGTTCCTTGCCAAAGCCGACCGAGAAGGCGTCGGCCTTCACGCCGAACAGTCGGCCGACCAGATAATGGCCAAGCTCATGCACCACCACCAGCGGGCCGAGCAGCAGCAGGAACGCGAACAGCGTTATCAACAAAGAGGGGGATTCGAGCAATTCAGACAAACTCCATCAGCGCACGCGCCCGGATGCGCGCTTCGGCATCGACAGCAACCACCTCGTCGAGCGAAGACGGCGCGGGCGGCGCGTAGCTGCATAGCACATCCTCGACATGTGCGGCGATGCGGGTGAACCCAATCTGACCCGCGAGGAAAGCGGCTACGGCAATTTCGTTGGCGGCGTTGAGCACCGCAGGCACCGCCCCGCCCGCCTCTGCCGCCTGCCGGGCCAGCCTGGTGGCGGGAAAGCGATCTTCGTCCGGCGCGCGGAAGGTCAGTGTCCCGATTGCGGCAAGGTCGAGCGGCGCGCAGGGTGTATCCATGCGGGCCGGCCAAGCCAGCGTCGAGGCGATCGGCACCCGCATGTCGGACGGACCCAGCTGGGCGAGTGTCGAGCCGTCGCGGTATTCGACCATGGAATGCACGATGGATTGCGGGTGCACAATGATCCTGAGCTTGTCGAGGCCGACCGGGAACAGGTGGAACGCCTCGATCAGCTCCAGCCCCTTGTTGAACATGGTGGCACTATCGACGCTGATCTTGGCGCCCATGTCCCAATTGGGGTGCTTCACCGCCTGTGCCGGAGTGGCGTGGGCGAGTTGTTCGGGTGTCCAGTCACGGAACGGCCCGCCGCTGGCTGTCAGGGTGATCCAGCGGACGTTGGCCACATCGTTACCAGCCAGACACTGGAAGATCGCGTTGTGCTCGCTGTCGACCGGCAGCAGCGTCGCGCCGTGGCGGGCGACGGCGGCGATGAGAACTTCCCCGGCCGAGACGAGCGATTCCTTGTTGGCAAGGCCGATGGTGCCGCCCTGCTCTATGGCCGCCATCGTCGGGGCGAGGCCGGCGCAACCGACGATGGCGGCGATGGTGATGTCGGCAGGGCGGGCAGCGGCTTCGATGAGGGCCCCTTGCCCGCCGGCTGTCTCGACCTGCGACCCGGCGAGCGCCTGGCGCAACGCAGGCAGGCAGCTCTCATCGGAGACAACAGCGATTTCGGCTGAAAATTCCCGCGCGAGCTTGGCGAGTTCGGCGGTATTGGAATGAGCAGTGAGCGCCACGACCCGCCATTTGCCCTTCTCACGCCGGATCAGATCGAGCGTGGAAGCGCCGATTGACCCGGTCGCGCCAAAGATTGAGATGGTGCGGCGACCCGTCATTGAATCCACCCTACCACCAGTCCGACAATGATCGCTACCGGCAACAATCCATCGACCCGGTCGAACACCCCGCCATGGCCGGGAATAAACCCGGAAGAATCCTTCACCCCAGCTCTCCGTTTGAGCCAACTTTCGAAAAAGTCGCCGGCCTGAGCAACAATTGTGACAACCGCTGCCACCGGTACGACAATCGCGGCGATCCGCATTAGTGCGGCGGCGTCCGGCGACTTGGCACCTCCAAGCAACCCCGAGGTTGCGCCAGCAAGCAGCACCGTCAGCACCATGAACCACAGTGAGGCCGCCAATATGCCGCCGCCAAGTCCCGCCCACGTTTTGGATGGACTGATTGCCGGAGCAATTCGGGGACCGCCTATCGCGCGACCGACAAAATAGGCGCCGGTATCGACGCAGATGATGGTGCCAATCACAACGACGAGCAACTCTTCGGGCATGGCGATCAGCGCCAGCGCGGCTCCGGCGACATAGGCAATGGCTCCGGCGAGTGCCGCCAGCTTTCCAGCCGAAGTCCGGGCGATCTTGTTCACCAGCATGGTGAATTCCCAGAGCACAACTAGCGCCACCAGTAAGATGAAAGCGTCCAGCACCACCCCGCCCTGCCACAGCGCGAGCCCGGCGATGGCGACCATGACGGCGGCCGAAGCCGTCCGCACGCCAAGGTCGGATTTCTTGGCCGGGGCGGCGGTCATCAACACACAACCCAACAATTATCGTCACCCTGAACTTGTTTCAGGGCCCATTTCGCCGCAAGTTCAGGTCCATGCGGCAAGAGCGCCGTCCCTGCGCCTATATCCTTGCGAGCAAGCCCTACGGCACGATCTACATCGGCGTTACCTCCGACCTCGTCGCTCGATTGTGGCAGCACCGCAACGATGCATTGCCTGGTTTCACCTCGCGCTACGCTGTCCACCGCCTGGTCCACTATGAATTGTTCGGCGAGATGGAACCGGCGATCCTGCGCGAGAAGCAATTGAAGCGCTGGCATCGGCAGTGGAAGATCAACCTGATCATCGCGAACAACCCGCATTGGGCAGACCTGGCGGTGGGGTTGGGCTTGCCACTGCTTTCTCCGAGTAAGCCGAGAAATGGGTCCTGAAACAAGTTCAGGATGACGAATCCGGTTAGCTGGGTGAGCGATTTCCACGCCCTCACCGCCCGCCATAGCGCCGCTCCCTCCCGGCAAAATCCGCCAGCGCCTCTTGCAGGTGCGCCTTGGTGAAATCGGGCCACAGCACCTCGGTGAACCACATCTCGGCATAAGCCGCCTGCCACAGCAGGAAGTTCGACAACCGCACCTCGCCCGAGGTGCGGATCAGCAGGTCGAGCGGCGGCAGGCCGGCGGTGTCGAGTTCAGCCTCGATCGCCTCAGGGGTGATTACCCCTTTTAGTGCCGCCTTGGTTGCCGCGCGGGCGATTTCATCGCGCGAACCGTAATTGAGCGCTACGGCCAGCGTCGTGCCGGTGTTGCTGGCAGTGCGGGCCAGCGCCTGGTCGACCAGATCGACAACATCCGCTGGCAACACTCTGTAATCGCCGATGATCCTCAGCCGGACATTATTGGCCGCGAATTCATCGAGGTCGCTGAGGATGAACCGCTTCATCAGACCCATCAGCGTCGAAATCTCGTCTTCCGGGCGGCCCCAGTTTTCAGTTGAGAAAGCATAGAGCGTCAGCGCCTCAAGCCCGAGATCGCGCGCCGACCGGGCAATCCGCCGCACGGCTTCCACCCCGCGCTGATGACCGACAGCCAACGGCAAATGCCGCTTGCGCGCCCAGCGCCCGTTGCCGTCCATGATGATGGCGACATGCTTTGCGGTACTCATAGCGCCTCCGCCCGCTCATCCTGAGCTTGTCGAAGGCTCACTGGGTCATAATTTCCTTTTCCTTGTGCGCCGCCGCATCGTCCGCCGCCTTGATCATCTCGTCGGTCAGCTTCTGAACCTCGGTTTCGGCGCGCTTGCGGTCGTCCTCCGAGATTTCCTTCTTGTTCTCGTCAGTCTTGAGGTTTTCCATCCCGTCGCGGCGAACGTTGCGGATGGCGATACGCGCTTTTTCGGCATATTGCCCGGCGAGCTTGGCCAGTTCCTTGCGGCGATCCTCGGTCAGATCGGGGATCGGCAGGCGGATGTTGTTGCCGTCGTTGATCGGATTGAGCCCCAGCCCCGCCGACCGGATCGCCTTTTCAACCGGGCCGATGTTGTTCTTGTCCCAAACCTGCACCGACAGCAACCGAGGCTCCGGTGCGGAAACCGTCGCGACCTGGTTGAGTGGCATCTGCGAGCCATAGACAGTCACCGTGACCGGATCGAGCAGCCCGATATTGGCGCGCCCGGTGCGCAGACCGGCTAGGTCGCCCTTGAGCGCCTCGACCGCGCCCTTCATCCGGCGTTCGAGGTCAGCCTTGTCATATTTGGCCATGGAACAGAATCCTTTGTTATTCTAACTGACAGTTCTAACTGTCCGCACTCGCCTGAAACTTTTGACTTTTATTTTCGTCGAT
>JANONQ010000132.1:0-4537 GCA_031420935.1 Novosphingobium sp.
GCCCCAGAGGATAGCTGGCGGCGCCTGCCGAAAGCTTGTCCATGAATTCGTCGATATGACTGTCGCCGATCACCAGCGGCGGGATAATGCGCAGGGTGTTGTCACCGGCAGATACTGTCAGCAGACCATGCTTGTCGCGCAAATGGGCAACGAAGGGACGTGGCTCGATCTTGAGCTTGAGACCAATGATCAGGCCCCGGCCGCGCACCAGTTCGAACAAGTCGGGATAGTTACCAATAAATTGTTGAAGCCGCGCGGTCAGTTTCGCACTTTTGTCGCGCACATTGGCGAGGATATCCTCCTGCGCGAACGCATCGAGTACCGCTTCTCCCGCAGCCATGGCGAGCGGATTGCCACCATATGTCGAACCGTGCGCGCCAATGACCATACCGCGTGCAGCTTTTTCGCTAGCCAGGCAGGCACCAAGCGGAAAACCGCCGCCGATACCCTTGGCGCTCGCGAGAATATCGGGCTCAATGCCATATTGCTCATAGGCATAGAAGGTGCCGGCGCGGCCTACGCCGCATTGCACTTCGTCGAGCACCAGCATCAGGTCATGCTCATAGGCGAGCGCGCGCAGGCCCTGCAGAAATCCGTCCGAGGCCACCCTGACCCCGCCCTCACCCTGGATCGGCTCCACCAGAAAGCCAGCGGTCTGGGGTCCAATTGCGGCCTTTGCCGCTTCCAGATCATCGAATTCAACATAGGTGAATCCCGGGAGCAGCGGCAGAAAGCCTTTGTGCATCTTGTCCTGATTCGAAGCGCTAATCGTCCCGATCGTCCGCCCGTGAAAAGCGTTGTTGAAGGTTATCAGTTCGAAACGGTCAGCATTGCCGGCGTGCTGATGATAGCTGCGCGCGGTCTTGATCGCGCATTCAACGGCTTCAGCGCCGGAATTGGTAAAGAACACCGTATCGGCGAAGGTCAAATCGACCAGCCGCTGCGCCAAATGCTCGCCTTGCGGACTGCCGTAAAGATTCGAGTAATGCATCAGCGTCGCCGCCTGCCGCTGGATCGCGCCGATCAGACCCTGGTGGGAATGGCCAAGGCTGTTGACCGCAATACCGGCGGCGAAATCGAGGTAACGCCGACCATCCTCACCAATCAGATGGCAGTGCTCGCCGCGAACCGGGCGCACATCGCACCGGGCATAGACGGGCATCAGCGGGGTAATCGGCATTTCGGGCTCCTTTGAATTAATCGCGGGGTCGACAGGGACCGCAAACGACAAATGGCGGCTGCCCAAGCTAATGCTGGGCGGCCGCCATTTGTGCGCATTTATGCTGCCACGGGCTTCCGGTCAATTTCCGGAGGCCGTTGCGGACGGGTTCAACCCTGACGCGGCACCAGGTTGACCGCCGAGTATTTGCCTCGTCGATCCACCTCAATATCGAATTCGAGCCGGTCGCCTTCGTTGAGGTTCTGCATCCCCGAACGCTCGACCGCGCTGATGTGGACGAAGGCATCGGGCTGGCCATCGTCCCGGGTGATGAAACCGAAACCTTTCATCGAATTGAAGAATTTGACGGTGCCCGTCGCCTTTTCGCCGGTTAGCTCGCGCTGCGGCGCTTCCTTCTTTTCCACGGCGATGACGTCACCGACGACCTGCAGGTCGCTCGCGGAAATCTTGCCGCCGCGATCGACCAGGTTAAATTCGAGCTGCTGGCCTTCCGCCAAGCCTTCCAGGCCGGCACGTTCGACAGAACTGATATGAACGAATACATCTTCGCCGCCGCCATCCAGCTGGATGAAGCCGAAGCCCTTACCGCTGTTGAAGAACTTGACCGTGCCCTTGCCGGTGCCAACGACCTGCGCCGGCATTCCTCCGCCGCCGCCACCGCCGCCCGGGCCGCGGGGACCGCCGCCGCCGAAGCCGCCACTGCGCGGCGCTCCGCTGAACCCGCCGCCACCGCCGGGCCGATCACCGCCGAACCCCCCGCGTGGTGCGCTGAACCTGTCACCACCGCCGGCGCCGCGGTCTTGGCCACCGCCAGCAAATGGATCGAACGTTTCCTCGCCAAATCCGTCCCGCTTGTCACGGCCCCGGCCGCGACGTCCTCTATCAAAACCCATAACTTCGAACGTACCTTCGCTTCGCCCAACTGCCGACCGCCTTGGCAGCGCGGACGAATCGCACCGGGCGGACAGAGCTGGCCACCGCCTCCCTGCGCGGCGCTTTCCTCTGCATCGTCGGTCATATCCCAAAAAGCATGCAATGGCGAGTGAATTTAGGCAGAGGTCATGCGCTGGAGGAAATGTGTGCCGTTTCGGTATACTTGCCCTGGCTGGCAAACTGACCCATCGGCGGCAGAAGGCTGGCACTGCGCCGCAGTCTTGACATACACTCCGCCTTTGCCCGCGCAGGAGTAAGGCCTATGTTCCGCAAACTTACCGATATGATCTTCGCCAGCCCCCAGATCGGCCTGGCCGAAGTAGCCGAAGCCAAAGCACAGGGCATCGCGCTGATCGTCAACAACCGGCCCGAGGCCGAAAGCGACGATCAGACGCCAGGTGCCGAGATCGAGGCGGCGGCCAAGGCTGCCGGCATCGCCTATGTCGCGATACCGGTGACCCATGCCGGGTTCAGCGAAGCTCAGGTGCAAGCCATGAGCAAGGCGTTATCGGAGGCGGACGGCCCGGTGCTGGCCTTTTGCCGCTCGGGCACCCGCTCCACCCTGCTGTGGGCGCTTGCCGAGGCAAGCAGCGGGGTCAATCCCGCGGTTATCGCTGCGCAGGCAGCGCAGGCCGGTTATGACATAACGCCGGTGCGGCCGATGGTGGATATGCTGGCCGCGAAAGCAGGCTGAAGTAATCCCAAGCCAGAATAAAAAATGGGCCGGAGCGGCTGGCTCCGGCCCTTGAAGGTGTTTGTTCGCAGGAGGAACATCGGATGGCGGAGCCGAGGGGGAGAAGAGGAGGTCCCCGACCCCGCCAAACTGGTCAATCTTAATAATTGTAGGCGCGCTCACCATGTTCGGTGAGGTCGAGGCCTTCGCGCTCGGCATCTTCGGCAGGACGCAGTCCGAAAATCTTGTCGATGACGAAGAACAGGATCGCGGAACCAATCCCCGACCAGGCCAGCGTCAGCAGCACCGCCTTGATCTGAGTGACCAGCTGGCCGCCCATATCGTAGGTGCCGACTGCCGCCGGAAATACCGTGTAGTCGAAGAAACCCTGACCGCCGAGCGCGGGATCGGCAACAATGGCGGTGCCAAGAGCACCGAAGATGCCGCCGATGCAGTGCACGCCGAAGACGTCGAGCGTATCGTCGTACTTCAGCCGGTTCTTCACGAAGCTGACAAACAGGTAGCACAGCGGTGAGACCAGCAAGCCGAGCACGATCGCGGTCATCGGCGCGGCAAAGCCCGAAGCCGGTGTGATTGCCACGAGGCCGGCAACAGCACCCGTAACGGCGCCCAGCAACGATGGTTTGCCATGATGAACCTGCTCGACGATCGCCCAGCTCACCGCCGCCGCGGCAGTCGCGACAAAGGTGTTGATGAAGGCTACCGCGGTCACGCCATTGGCTTCGAGGTTGGAGCCGGCATTAAAGCCGAACCAGCCCACCCACAGCAGCGACGCGCCGATCATGGTCATGGTCATCGAATGCGGCGGAGTGGCTTCCTTGCCGAAACCGACGCGCTTGCCGATCATCAGGCAGCCGACAAGGCCGGCAATGCCCGCATTGATGTGGACGACTGTGCCGCCGGCGAAATCGAGCGCGCCCATGCCCCAGAGATAGCCGGCATCCTGCGAAACAAGCGCACCGGCAGCATCCTTGACCGCCGTGTCGGCGAGGAAGTCCGGTCCGGCCCAGTACCACACCATATGCGCAACCGGGAAATAGACCACCGTCAGCCACAGCACCATGAACAGCATGAGCGGCCAGAACTTCACCCGCTCCGCAAAGGCACCGACAATTAGCGCCGGTGTGATGCAGGCAAAAGTCATCTGGAAAACGACGAATGCGAATTCCGGCAGATAGACATTGTTCGAGAAGGTTGCGGCATAGGTGCCACTGGTAACGCCGGCCAGGAAGGCCTTGTCGAAACCGCCGACCAGCGCCGGGAAGGCGCTGTTGGTGGACGTAAAGGCCATCGTATAGCCCCAGCCGACCCACACCAGCGCGGCGACCGAGACGATCATGAACACCTGCATCAGCACGCTGAGCATGTTCTTGCTGCGCACCAGCCCGCCGTAAAACAGGGCGAGCGCCGGCACACTCATCATCAGCACCAGCGCTGAACAAATGAGCATCCAGGCCGTGTCGCCCTTGTTGACCATGGCGGCCATCTGTTCGACGCTAGGTGCCCTGATCAGGCTGGTGGCAACGGCGGCTGCGGTTTCGGTCGCTGCCGGCGCCGGTGCTGGCAATGCGGCCGAAGCGGTCGCGGCAGCTTCCTGGGCGAAGGCGGCGGTGGCGGCAATGAGCGTTGAGCCCAGCGCGCCGGCGCCGCAAAGTAGTTTGCGGATCATCTGTTTTCCCTCCTGTCGGTTGCGCGGATCAGAGCGCGGTATCGCCGGCTTCGCCGGTGCG
>JANONQ010000133.1:0-2145 GCA_031420935.1 Novosphingobium sp.
GTCCAAACAGGATGCAGCGCTGGGTGGCGGTGTAACCACGCTGCCCAATGGCCCGCGGTATCGCATTGCGCCGGGTGTCGGGCCATACCCCTACACCATCGATGGCTATGCAACCGTGGATGCCCGGCTTGGCTATGAAGCCGAGGACGGCCAATGGCGGGTGATGCTCTGGGGCAAGAACGTGTTCAACCAGTATTACTGGTCCGCCGTTGTGCCATCGAGCGACTCGTCGGCGCGGTTTGCCGGCAAGCCGGCAACTTACGGCGTCACCTTCGGCTTCAAGTTCAGCGGCGACCGCTCCGAGCCGCTGCCGCCGCCTGCTTCGCCGCTGCCACCTCCCCCGCCGCCGCCTCCTCCCCCGGCACCACCGCCACCGGTAGCCGTGTGCGAGAAGGGGCCGTATATCGTGTTCTTCGACTGGGATAAGTCGGACGTCACGGCAGAAGCCTCGACCATCCTCGATAGCGCGGTCACGGCTTATGGCAGCTGCGAACGCATCCCGGTGATGATTGCCGGCTATACCGACCGCTCGGGCAGCCCGACCTACAATCAGGGCCTGTCAGAACGGCGTGCCGGTGCGGTGCGCGGCTATCTTTCCGGCCGCGGCGTGCCGGATACGGGCATCACCACCCAAGGCTTTGGCGAAAGCAACAACCGCGTGCCGACTTCGGACGGCGTACGCGAGTTGCAAAACCGCCGGGTGGAAATCTCCTACGGACCCGGCTCGGGCAACTGAGCTGAGCGCCATGGTGTAACGAAAAGGGGGCCGGCGAAATCCGACCCCCTTTTTCGTTCGCCGGCACGTAATTCGTCAGACTCCGGGCAGCGCGTGCTGCCACGCAGAAGAGGATCGGTGCGACGATGAAATGGTCGACAGGTTTGGCGGCGGTGACGCTTACCGTTGCATTCGCCGGAGCATGGTCAGTGCCGCTTGCCGGCCAGCAGCAGCCCGATGGTGCGGCTCTGTATCAGGCCCAGTGTGCCGGCTGCCACGGCAAGGACTTGAAAGGCGCGATGGGCCCACCGATCGCGGGGGAAGGTTTCGCGGCGCGTTGGCGCGCGGCAGGGTTTGAAGCGCTGCTCCTGAAAATCGGCAAGACCATGCCGCCGACCGCTCCCGGCAGTCTGGCACCCGAAGTCACGCGCGCGATCACTACCCATGTCGCGACCGTCAACGCCATCGCGCTCGCAGGAGCGGCCCAGCCGGCCCCGGTGCTGCCCAGCGAGGCTGACGCCCCCAAGCCGGACGGCAATCTCGATCAGGTTATCAATCACGACGAGACCTGGAAGGCGGTCATGGATGCCCGCGCGGCGCGGCTTGCCGGGCTTTCCACGGTAACCGAAGCCATGCTGCGCAACCCGCCCGATGCTGACTGGTTGCAGTGGCGGCGCACCGACGATGGCCATGGTTTCAGCCCGCTCACCCTGATCAATTCGGGCAATGTCGGCGATCTGACCCTGGCCTGGTCGGCGCCGCTGGCCAATGGTTCGAACGGGATCACCCCTCTGTTCCACGATGGCGTATTGTTCGCCAATTCGAACGGCATCGTCCAGGCTTTCGATGTCAAGACTGGCGACCCGCTGTGGTCGTTCGACCGCCCGGTCACCATCCCGATGTTCGGCGCACCCGCCACCCAGCCGCGCGCCCTGGCGATCTACGGCGACAATCTTTACGTCCCGACGATCGACAACCACATGCTCGCCATCGACATGCGCAGCGGCAAGCTGGTGTGGGATCGCCTCATCGAAAAGTCGAAATCGACGCTGCGGATCAACGGCGGGCCGATCGTGGTGCGCGGCAAGGTCATCCAGGGCATTACCGGATGCGCCGGAGCGGAAGAGCCGGGCCACTGCTTCATCGTCGGCCTCGATGCCGCCACCGGAGCGGAAGCCTGGCGGTTCTACACGATCCCGCGCGCCGGCGAGCCGGGCTTCGACACCTGGAACAACGCGCCGGTCGAAAAGCGCAACGGCGGCTCGGTGTGGGTTGCGGGCACCTATGATGCGGTGAACAACAATGTCCTGTTCGGCGCGGGCCAGACCTATCACATCGCGCCGCTGATGGAGCCCAGCAAGCGCAACAAGGACGCGCTATATACCGACGCTACGCTGGCGCTAAACCCCGATACCGGCAAGCTCAGCTGG
>JANONQ010000134.1:0-1892 GCA_031420935.1 Novosphingobium sp.
CCGGCGCATCTGGCTAAGCTTGATGGACCTGGAAAAGCCGCTCATTTGCAAAGTGCAGGGGTCGGTTCGCGGTATGTGCGCAACGATCATGTCGCTGTGCGACGTCGTGATTGCGGCCGAAGATACGAATATCGCCGACACTCACATCGATATTGGCCTTGCCGGCGCGGATGGGTGTAACGCCATCTGGCCCTTTCTTCTTGGTTTTTCAAAGGCGAAGCATCTGTTGTTCAATGCCACTGTGCTGTCGGCGCACGATGCCGAAAGGCTCGGCCTGGTGACCAAAGTGGTTGCGAACGCCGCGCTGGACGAAGAGGTGGCAGCCTATGTCGCGCAGCTCCAGACGAAGCCGATCCGGGCGCTCCAGCAGACGAAGATGGCGGTCAATTTCCAAATGAAGCAGCTCGTTTGGCCAGCGTTGGAAAACGGCCTCAACCTCCTTGAAATGTCAAATTTTTCCGAGGAGCACCGGGCGCGGGTCAGAGCGTTCTCCTCGCGTTCAAAGAAATAACGGCGCATTTCGGCGCTGGCTAGCGCCTTACCGTCGCACAACGCGGTTCACGACGGAACCTGCTGCGGTGCAGCATGTTGCGGGCAATCGGATCGATTTTGATCCGGGAGGACCCCCCATGACACTTCGCCAAACCCTGCAGAAAAGTACCAGCAATACCAACGAGCTTTTCACCAAGCTCCTCAACACCTCCAATCAGGCGGTGAAGTCGCGCGAAAGCGTGTTCGCCGAGCTCAGCCGAGAGTTGCGGCTCTACGTGGAACTGGAGCGGGAGCATCTGTTCCCTGTCCTGCGCAAGCACCCGCAGACCAAGGACCTTGTGTCCGATGCTACCAAGGCGAACAAGGAATTGCTCGCCGCGCTCGACGATGTTGAAGCCTTGCCCAAGGGCGACAACGCCTTTGTCCCGCGTGTCACCAACTTGCGCAAGTTGCTCCAGCAGCACCTTAAAGACGAACGCCAAGAGATGCTTCCCGCAGTTGAGAAGGCGCTCAGCGACGAGGAGGCAGAGGCTGTGACCAGAAAGATCGAGGCTGCTGCGGCGGAAGCCCAGGAGGCGGAGCGCGCTGTCGCTGAGGATCGCCGGCTGGCGTCAAAGCTGGAGCGTGACCGGGCGAAGGAGATTGCCGAGCGGCAACAGGCAGTCGCCGACGCGGTCGTCGCGACCGCCGAAACCGCCCGTGACGTTGGCCACTCCGCGGCCGAGGCGGTCAGGCAGGGTGTGAAGTCCGTCGGGGAGACGTCGCAGAAGGTCGTGTCCGGGGCTGCCGATGCGGTCACGCGCGTAGCGCAAGGTGCCGGTGAGACTCTGACCTCGTACCGCGACATGGCGCGCGATGGCGGCCAGGACGTCAAGGCGGTTGCATCGGCGGTGAAAACACTGGCTGGCGCGAGCTCCGAGGTAGGCGGTCTTTGGCTTAGGTCACTGACGCGGGCTGGTCGTAATGGTCTGCAAACCTCGTTCAGGCTGGTCCGCAACCCGTTGAAAATGGTTGAGACCCAGCGCGAGTTTGTGACGGAAATGCGGCGCAATCTGCTCGAGACCACTAACGAGTTGCTGCAAATCGCCCGGCGTGCGTCGGGCGCGGCGGTGCAGCCGGTGGAACAGCGGCTTCAGACGAACTGAATCTGGGATGCCGGAGGAAGGCGTTCATGTGGACCCTTCCTCCGCTTCTCGAAATCCGGCCCCCGAAACAACTGAGGTTGCAGGCCGCGGCTCGCGCTCCGGCCCCCTGTGCCACCGAACCTATATCCGTGGCAGGCGGTCGGCTAAGAGGCTGAGCTTCTTGCGAAAGCCAAAGCACAAAAACGCGTGACAAGCAGGCTGCCCTGCGGTTCCTGATAAAGGCGCTGAAGCGCCACGGCGCGCCCGAGACGATCA
>JANONQ010000135.1:0-10042 GCA_031420935.1 Novosphingobium sp.
GCGGCGATGGTGGCAAAGGCGCGGATGATGTCGGGCAGGGCAGAAAGGCGGCCGTTAGCAGCCAGCACGCCGAGAAAATTCCGGGTCAGTTCCGACAGGCCGAGCACCCCGGCAACCGCTTCGATCGCCTTGGCGGAGGCAGTGCGGCCAACTTGCGGATTGCGGATCAGCGCGGCGAGATCGGGGGCCTGCGCCAGAGCGTCGCCCAGCGTGCCGAGGTCGGTCTCGACCGCGGTCACGCACTTCTTGTCGGACGCCAGCTCATAGAGTGCCGAGGCGTAGCGCCCTTGCAAGCTGGCCGTAATGCCGCCGGAATTCTCCACGCGCGTCAATTCCCTCATACCGGATGAGCCGGCAGGACAGATGCGGCATCAAAAGGTGCCACGCCCCGCAGACGGGGGCGCGCCTAGCAACGATTGTGCGTTGATGCAAGGCGGGGGTGGATGGCTGGTGCAACTTCCTGCATGGTCCCTGCACGAGGGGCGAGTTTGACCGCAAGCGGCGGGAAGCGGCAAGCGAAAATCCGGGCCATGGCTTGCCAATCCGAGGAGCAATGCCATGAATGTCCACACCATGTCGCAAGCCGAACTTGACGATGAAACCCGCTGGCGCATCGCGCTTGCCAAGGACCGGCGATTCGACGGCGCATTCGTAACCGGGGTGCATTCAACCGGGATCTACTGCCGTCCCTCCTGCCCGGCGCGTCCGCCAAAGCGAGAGAATGTTTCTTTCTATGCGGGTCCGGCTGAAGCGGAAGCCGCAGGATTGCGGGCATGTCTGCGCTGCATTCCCGGCGCGGTGGGCCGCGATGAGGCGGCGGTGTCGGGGGCCATCGTGCTGCTACAGACAGCTGACGGTCCGCTACCGCTCGATCGGCTGGCGGCGGCGGCAGGCTATTCGCCGGCGCATTTCCAGCGCCTGTTCAAGCGCGATGTCGGCCTGTCGCCTGCTGCCTATGCCCGCGCGCTGCGGATGGAGCGCGCCGCCGAGGCGCTGAGCGCGGGCGGGCGGGTGACCGATGCCGCCTATGATGCCGGCTTCAACGCGCCCTCGCGGTTTTATGCGGCCAGCGGCGAGCGGCTTGGGATGGCGCCCTCGGCGTGGGCAGCGGGTGGGCGCGGGGTGACGATCCGCTGGGCGGTGGTGGCGACCAGCCTCGGCGCGATGCTTGTCGCTGCGACGGAAAAGGGCGTGTGCCGCTTGTCGTTCAACGAAGGGCGCGCGGCGCTCGAACGCCGTTTCCCGCATGCCGAACTGCTTGAGGGCGGCGAGGAATTCGCCGCGCTGCTGGCCGAAGTCGTTACCTCGGTCGAACAACCGGGCGATTCGTCGCGCATTCCGCTCGATGTCCAGGGCACCGCGTTCCAGGAAGCGGTGTGGCGCGAGCTGCGCCGCATTCCCCCGGGCGAAACCCGCAGCTACGCCGAGATCGCCGCCGCCGTGGGCAGGCCCGGCGCGGTGCGAGCGGCGGGCTCGGCCAATGGCGCGAATAATGTTGCAGTGCTGATCCCCTGCCACCGGGTGATCCGTTCGGACGGCTCGCTCGGCGGCTATGCCTATGGGCTCGAGATCAAGCGCAAGTTGCTGGAGCGAGAAAGATAAGACCAGATCAAGTAAGGTGGCCGCGCCCCGGAGCCGCCCCGGGGCGCAGACCTAATTTAACGGCAGCGTACGTCGCTATTCTGGTCGACCGACTTGCCGAGGAGGGCACCAAGCGCACCGCCGATCAGCGTGCCGGCGGTGCGACTGCGACCTCCATCGATCACATTGCCGAGCACGGCTCCGCCGACCCCGCCGATGATCAACCCGGTCGTGCCGTCACTGCGCTTGCAGTAGTAGCGGCCGTCCGAACCGCGATAGACCTCGTCATCGTTACCGAGCCGACGTTCGGTGTAGCGCGGTTCGTCGCGATAGTAACGCGCCGCATCATAATCGGTTACGAAGCGATCTCGGTCGTCGGAACGGTCATAGTCACCGGAACGGTCATAACCACCGCCACTGGAACGATCATAGCCACCGGAACGGTCATCTCCATATCCGGACCCGCCGTTGCGCCGCGACCAGCGAAGGCTGCGGCTGAGGTTGTCGAGCCGCCGCTGAAGTGCGGCAGAATCGCGTCGTAGCGTATCGAGCTGCCACTGGGCCCGGCGCGCTTCTTGTCGATCAAGGCTGCCATCCGAGAGGCCGCGATTGATTCGTTGCTGCAGCCAGTCGATCCGTTGCTGCAAGCCATCCGGCGCACCGCGCCAGAATGTATCGCGGTTCCAGCTCTGGCCGGATTGCCAGGCGCCTGGGGCTGGCTGCGCGGCAAGCGGCATCGCGGTGCCGACCATGGTCAGGGCCAAGGCCGCTAATAGTGCCTTCGTTTTCATTGCAATTGTTCCTTCTGTTACATTCAATTTTGACTCTGGGAGTTGGCCAGATTGCACCTGAACGTCAGCAGAACCGAACTTGCACGAAGTTGGAAGAGACCAGGTAACCAGCCGCTGACAACGCCACGACTGTTAACGCTAGAAATGGACCCAACATTGCGTTAGGCGGGGCATAAGTGGGACAGTTCGCAAAGCGACAAAAACAGGAGATCAGATCGAAATGGCAATCCAACTTCCAACAGGCGCTCCGCAGACGCTGAGCGAGGCATTCGGATATATCAAGGAGCTGACTGCGCCCACGCTGGACGATCTCAAGATGATGGTGCTGGTCGAAGCGGCCGGACAGGAGCTCTATTTTGACATGTCCGCAGGGTCGGACAATCTGGAAGTCGTTGCTCTGCTAAAGCACAATGGCCGCGACGAGCTGGCCCATTCCCACCGCATTTCCAAGGCGATCCTGGCAATTAGCGGCGAATCATATCCGCCGCCTGAAGCCTCGGACAATCCCTATCTCCAGGGACCGATTCCGAGAGTCCCGCTTACCGTAGAGGGCCTGCGCGGGCTGGCGGAGGGCGAATTTGGCGGCGAGCAGATGTATGAAACCTGGGCGGCCAGCACCCCCAATGAAGAGGCGGCCCGGCTGTTTCGGTTGAACGGCAAGGAAGAAGCTGATCATGGCAACCGGTTGCTGGAGGCGGCGGGTTTGCTTGGGGGCTAACCCTCACACAAAACTATACGGATCGATATCCACCGCTACCCTGATCCCTTGCGGAAAGCGCAGCGGATCGAGCCATTCGCGGATGATGCGCTGCAGCTCGCTTGAACGGCGCGCGTTGAGCAGCAGGCGGTAGCGATAGCGGCCGCGTAGCAGGGCCATGGGCGCGGGAGCGGGGCCGTGGATGGCGATGTCCGGCAGGTTGGGCCGCGCGCCGCCAATGGCGCGGGCGGCATCGCGCGCTTCGGCTTCGTCCTCGGATGAGACGATGATCGCCGCCCAGCGGCCGAACGGCGGGGCACCGGCCTCGCGCCGGGCCTCGGTTTCGGCAGCGTAAAAGGCGTCGCGGTTGCCCGAGGCCAGCGCGGCGATAACCGCAGCCTCGGGGTGGCGCGTCTGGATCAGCACTTCACCGGGTTTGGCGGCGCGACCGGCGCGGCCAGCGACCTGCGCGATCTGCTGATAGCTGCGCTCACCCGCACGCAGATCGCCGCCTTCGAGGCCGAGGTCGGCATCGATCACGCCCACCAGGGTAAGCTCGGGGAAGTGATAGCCCTTGGTGACCAGCTGGGTGCCGACGATGACGTCGATCAGCCCGGCTTCCGCCGCAGCTACGAACTCGGCGATCTTTTCCGGCGTGTTGAGCGTGTCCGACGTGGCGATCGCGGTGCGGGCAGTCGGCAGCAGCTCGGCCACTTCGTCGGCGATGCGCTCCACCCCCGGGCCGCAGGCGACCAGGCAATCCTGCGTCGCGCATTCCGGGCAAGCATTGGGCACCGGCGCCTGATGGCCGCAGTGGTGGCAGGCGAGGCGGTGCGACAGACGGTGCTCGACCAGCCAGGCGCTGCAATTGGGGCACTGGAAGCGGTAGCCGCAGTGACGGCACAGGGTTAGCGGGGCATAGCCGCGGCGGTTGAGGAACAGCAGCGACTGTTCGCCGCGCTCAAGCCGGGTGCGCATTTCCTCGACCAGGCGGGGCGCGAGCCAGCGGCCGCGCTCGGGCTCCTCGATGCGCAGGTCGACTAGCACGATGGCGGGCAGACTGGCGCCGCCAAAGCGGTCGGGCAGGTCGATCTTGCGATAGACTCCGGCCTCGGCAAGTTGCAGCGATTCAAGCGCCGGGGTGGCGCTGGCAAGGATCACCGGCACGCGCTCGAAGCGCGCCCGGATCACCGCGACATCGCGGGCATTGTAGCGCACGCCGTCATCCTGCTTGAACGAGACTTCGTGAGCCTCGTCGACGACGATCAGGCTGAGCCGCGCATAGGGCAGGAACAGCGCCGAGCGCGCGCCGACCACCACCTGCGCTTCTCCGCTGGCGATCGCCCGCCACGCCCGCCGCCGCTCGCTGGCCTTGAGCGAGGAATGCCACAGCACCGGGGCTACGCCGAAGCGGTCCTTGAACCGGCGCAGGAAGTTTTCAGTCAGCGCAATTTCGGGCAGAAGCACCAACACCTGGCCGCCGCTGGCGATGGCTGCGGCGATCCCCTCAAAGTAGCATTCGGTCTTGCCCGAGCCGGTGACGCCGTCGAGCAGGAACGGGGCGAAGCCGCCGCTGCGCACCGCCGCGACGAATTCATCCGCCGCCGCCTGCTGGTCGGTGCTGAGATCGGGCACGGCGAAGTCCGGCCGGGCGCGGGGGTAGGGGCGGTCGAGATCGACGGTTACCGGCTCGAGCAGGCCCGCGCCCGCCATGCCGCGCAGCACGCCTTGGGACACCCCGGCGATGGCGGCAAGCTCGCGGATCGTCGCCTGCTCGCCTTGCAGCGCGTCGATGGCGGCGGCGCGCTGCGGGGTCAGGCGCTGGGGCTCGGCGCCGCTCAGCCGGTATTCGGTCACCGTGCCGCCGCCGCGCAGCGCTGCCGTACTGGACAGCGCCATGCGTGCGACCGATTGCAGCGGGGCACAGTAATAGTCGGCGGTCCATTCGATCAGCCGCCGTAGCGCCGCCGCCAGCGGCGGGACCGGCAGCACGGCGATCAGCGGGCGCAGCTTGGCCTCGGCCACGTCTCCCGCCGCCAGCCGGTCAGCTTCCCAGACGATCCCGACAATCTGCCGGGGGCCGAGCGGGGCGAGTACGACCGAGCCATATTCGACAGCCATACCGTCGGGCAGGCGGTAGTCGAGCACGCCCAGCACGGCGTTAAACACAAGAAGTCGCACGCGGTTCATATTCGACTGTATAGGCATGGCGGGTTACAGGCGGGAAGGGGAGGACCAACCGATGAATCACGATATCTCTAATATTGCCCGGCGGGGTTTCCTGGCCGGTGCCTCGGCGGCCGGCTTGCTGGCAGCGGCGGGATGCGCCTCGCTACCGGCGCTCAGCCTCAGTGAAGCCATCCGCCGGCTGCTCGACCGTTCGGCGCGCAATGCTTTTGCCCGGCTAATGGCGCCTGACGGTTTCTGGGACAATCAACTTGCCCGACTCGATCTGCCGGAGGCGTTCGGCCGCCGGGGCACACTATTGCAGTCCATTCTGACATCCACGGTGTTCCGCAGCCGGTTGCAGCGCGAACTCAACCATCTCGCCGAGGACGGCGCTCGCCGCGCTGCGCCGCTCGTCGCCGATACGGTGCGGACCATCGGCATTGCCAACGCCCGCGCGCTCATCAGCGGGGGGCCAATGGCGGCCACCGCTTTCCTGCGTGACGCCCTGGCCGGCAGCCTGATCGAGGCGATGGTGCCGGCGCTGGGCGAGGGGCTACGGGTGACGCGCGATCCGATCGTTGGCCAGGCGATCGCGGCGCTGACCGGGGTGGATGTGGCGGGGGTTGCCCGCTCGCTTTCGGTCCAGGCCGACCAGGCGATCTGGGGCGAAATCGGCCGCGAGGAAAGCGCGATCCGGGCCGATCCGGAGAGCACCCGCGATCCGGTGCTGATCGCGGCGTTCAAGATGCTGTGAGGCAAGTTCCTCCCCATTTTTCCGAAGGATAAATGGGGAGGGGGACCGCCGCGCGAAGTGGGGTGGTGGAGGGGTATTCCCACGAGGGAGATTGCCCCTCCGTCAGCGCTTCTCGCTGCCACCTCCCCATTTGCGCTGCGCGAAAATGGAGAGGAACCTACTCTGGCCTAGCTGGAATGCTCCGCCTATAGCGGCCGCAGACTCGCGCTCAGGAGCCGCCATGAAATTTTTCGTCGACACTGCCGACACCGCTGAAATCGCCGAACTTGCCGCCACCGGCCTGCTCGACGGGGTCACGACCAATCCCTCGTTAATCCACAAGGCGGGGCGGGATTTTCTGGAAGTTACCAAGGAAATCTGCGCGCTGGTGCATGGTCCGGTCAGCGCCGAAGTCGTCGCGCTCGATCACGAAGGCATGATGCGCGAGGCGGAAGTGCTGCGCCGGATCGCCGATAACGTCTGCATCAAGGTGCCGCTGACGCTGGACGGGCTGAAGAGCTGCAAGAAGCTGACCGGCGACGGCACCATGGTCAATGTTACCCTGTGCTTCTCGGCCAACCAGGCGCTGCTTGCCGCCAAGGCCGGGGCGACGTTCGTGTCGCCCTTCGTCGGCCGGCATGACGACAATGGCCACGACGGCATGGAGCTGATCCGCGACATCCGCCTGATCTACGACAATTACGGCTTCGAGACGCAGATCCTCGTCGCCAGCGTGCGGCATGGCATTCACGTGCTGGAGAGCGCGCGGATCGGCGCGGATGTAATGACCGCGCCGCCCGCGGTGATCAAGGGCCTGTTCAAGCATGTGCTGACCGACAAGGGCATCGAAGGCTTCCTCGCCGACTGGGCGAAGACCGGGCAGAGCATCTAACCCGGCACGCCCATGTCCGACGAATCCCCCCTCGACCGATTCAAGGGCGTCCTCACCGGTGCCAGCCGGGCGCTGGCGCATGACGAGGAGGTCGAGGTCAGCTGGACCGCCGATGCCGCCAGCCAGACGGGCAAGAGCTTCCGCCTGCCGATGCCGGGCCGCAGCCTGCCGCGTGCGCAAGCGATGGAAGCGCGCGGGTTTGCCGACAGCTTCGCGCTGAAGCTGCGGCATCACAACGAAGCGCTGCACGCTCGTCACATGCCTGCCGAAGCTGCGGCGCGGGCGTGCTACGATGCGGTGGAACTGGTGCGCTACGAGGCGTTGGGATCGACCAATTACGCTGGGATTCGCGGCAATCTCGATGCCGCGCTGATGGTGCGCATGGGCGCGGACCCGATTACCCGCGCGGCCAGGCCCGATGATGTCCCGGTGCAGGCCGCGCTCGCGCTGATGCTGCGCGAGGCGCTGACTGGCCAGCCGGTCCCCGAGGCGGCGCGGCAGGGGGTCGATATGCTGCGCCCCTGGATTGCCGACAAGGCCAGCGCCGATTTCGCGGCGCTGGCGCTCTCGATTGATGACCAGAAGGCGTTCCAGAGCCTCGCGCTCGATATGCTCTGCCATCTCGAGCTGACTCAGGCGCAACCCCCTGAGGACCGCAGCGACGAGACTAGCGACGAAAGCGGCGACGAGGAAACCGAGGATGATGAGGAGGGCGGCGATAGCGGCGAGGAGCAACAGCCCTCCGAAATCGCCGCCGAAGCGACCGAAGGCGATGCCGACGGCGACACCGAAACCGACAGCGATTCCATGGAGGAATCCGAAGATGGTGAAGCGGGAGAGGACAGCGATGAGGGCATGCTCCCGGTCCGCCCCAACCGCCCGTGGACCGACACGCCTTCGACCTTCGACTACAAGGTCTACAGCCAGAATTTCGACGAAGTCATCGGCGCGCACGAGCTGTGCGACGAGGAGGAGCTGACCCGCCTGCGCGCCTATCTCGATGCGCAGTTGAAGGGGTTGCAGGGCATCGTCACCAAGCTCGCCAACCGGCTCCAACGGAAATTGATGGCGCAGCAGAACCGCAGCTGGGATTTCGATCAGGAGGAAGGCCTGCTCGATGCCGCGCGGCTGGCGCGAGTGATCGTCTCGCCCGGCCATTCGCTTTCCTACAAGATGGAACGCGAGATCGAATTCAAGGATACCGTCGTCACCTTGCTGATCGACAATTCCGGATCGATGCGCGGCCGGCCGATCTCGATTGCGGCGATCAGCGCCGATGTGCTGGCCCGCACCCTGGAGCGCTGCGGGGTCAAGACTGAGATATTGGGCTTCACCACCCGCGCCTGGAAGGGCGGGCAGAGCCGCGAGGCGTGGCTGGCGGGCGGCAAACCGGCGCACCCCGGGCGGCTCAACGATCTGCGCCAGATCGTCTACTAGAAGGCCGACCAGCCTTACCGCCACGCCCGCCGCACCCTGGGCCTGCTGATGCGCGAGGGCCTGCTTAAGGAGAACATCGACGGCGAGGCGTTGCTCTGGGCGCACACCCGCCTGCTGGCGCGCACCGAGGACCGGCGCATCCTGATGGTGATTTCGGACGGCGCGCCGGTCGATGATTCGACTTTGTCAGTGAACAGCGCGGGCTATCTCGAATCCCATCTGCGCCGGGTGATCGACTGGATCGAGCGGCAGTCGCCGGTGCAGCTGGTCGCTATCGGCATTGGCCACGATGTGACCCGGTATTATCGCCGCGCGGTGACGATCATGGATGTCGAGCAGCTGGCTGGGACGATGATCGAGCAGCTGGCGGGATTGTTCGAGGGGGAGTGACGCGGCGTTGCCCGATCATACTTCGTGTGATAATATATGATTCATGAGCAAACTCGAACGCATCACCGTAACCATGCCGGAAGAAATGGCCGCGAAATTGCGCGCTGCGGTCGATACCGGCGAATATGCCACTACCAGCGAGATCGTCCGCGAGGCGCTTCGCGATTGGTCGGATGAGCAGGAGAAGCGACAGGCGGCGCTTGAGCGGTTGCGGGCGATGATTGCAGAGGGTGAGAAGGGGCCGTTTCGCGACGGTGACGAATTCTTCGACGAACTGGAAGCCCGTATTCAGCAAATCATCGACAAGACGCCGGATGCGGCGTGATGCCGCGGTTCACAATTTCACTGCTGGCGCAGCAAGAAATTTCCGAAGTCGGCGAATACATCGCCCGTGAAAATCCGGTGCGGGCGCTCTCGTTCGTGCGTGAGTTGCGTGCGCGCATTGGCGAACTGGCGGAACGGCCGTTGGCATTCCATGAACGACGCGACTTGAAGCCTGGTCTGCGCGCCGCGCGCCATGGCCGGTATCTGATTTTCTTCAGGTTCGATGGACAAATCGTCGAAGTTCTCGGGGTTTTGCATGGAGCGCGAGACCTGGCTGGCATATTCAGGGATTGATGTTTTGGACGTCGCCCAAGCCGTCGCCAGCCGCCGCTCCGTGCGCGCCTTTCTCGACACCCCGGTCGATCCCGAAGTGCTGCACCGCGTTCTCGCCCGCGCACAGCGTTCGCCTTCGGGCAGCAATGTCCAGCCGTGGCACGCCGTCGTCCTCACCGGCGAGCCGTTCGCGCGGCTCAAGGCGGCGGTGGCGGCGGTGTTCGGGCAAGGGCGAGCGGCGCATTCGATTCCGTTCGACATACACCCGCCCGAAATCGACGGCGTGTTCAAGCAGCGCCTGCTTGGGGTGGGCGAGGCGCTCTATGCCGCGCTCGGCATTCCGCGTGAGGATAAGCCAGCGCGGTTGCGCCAGTATTTCGCCAATTGCGAAGCTTTCGGCGCACCAGTGCTGATGCTGGTCCATACCCCGGGCTACATGGGGCCGCCGCAATGGGCCGACATGGGCATGTGGTTGCAGACCGTGATGCTGCTGCTGCGGGAGGAGGGGCTGGACAGCTGTCCGCAGCTATCCTGGGCGAATTATACGGCCGAGGTGCGGGACTGCGTGTCGATCCCTGAGGATCACGTGTTCTATTGCGGTATGGCCATCGGCACCCGCGATCCCGATGCTGCGGTGAACCAGTTCGAGGTTGCGCGCGCGCCATTGGCCGACGTCGTGCGGTTTGAGGGCTTCTGAGCATCATGGATCCTGCGCTGCTGTGGGTGCCGCTGACCCTGATCGCGGCGGCGACGCA
>JANONQ010000136.1:0-5817 GCA_031420935.1 Novosphingobium sp.
AGCAGCCGGTCGGTGAAAATGTGCCCGCGCTCGCGGTCGGCGCCGATCTGCGCTTCGTCGAGCGCGATGAAGGCGAGGTCTGCATGGATCGGCATCGCTTCGGCCGTGCACAGCAACCAGCGTGCGTCCTTCGGCTCGATCCGCTCCTCGCCGGTGATCAGGGCGACGCGGTTTTCGCCCTTGATGGCGCAAACCCGGTCATAGACTTCGCGCGCCAGCAGCCGCAGCGGAAATCCGATGGCGCCGCTGGAGTGCGCGCAGAGGCGCTCGATCGCGAGATGGGTCTTACCGGTGTTGGTCGGCCCCAGCACGGCCTTGACCCGGTCGTCGGTGTCGCGGCGGGGAAGGCGGGTTGGGCGCAGGACCATCGCAACAGCCAATGTGGCACTGCGCCTCGCGCCCCGCAAGGCGAGCGCCCCGGATCATCCCCCAAGCCCTGGTCAAAACCGCAAAAACGCGGGGGCGTTAGGGGGAAATTAACGCTGTGGGCGCAGGAAGCAGGCATTGGATTGGCACCGGCGCTGCGCTGCCGGGCAGGAGATCACTGCCAGTGTTCAGGCCTATCGATCAGGCGGAATTTATCCAGGCAGGCCCGGCGGAAAGCGCTGCGGCGTTGTCGATCGCGCAGATTCTTCCCGATCGGGCTGGGCCTGGTGCGGCGGATGCGCTCCGCAGCCGCCTGGGCCTGTGCAAGGCCTGGGTCGAAGCCCACTGCCACCGGCTCGATCTTGCGCCCGACCTTGCCGAGGACATCGGCAGCGCGCGGTGGTTTCGCGGTTTCGGCACGATGCTCGGGCTGGCGGTCGCCGCGCTTTCTTTCTGGCCGGATTTTAGCGCGGTCGAAGCTGCCACGGCACGGCCGGTCGATAGTGCCTCGCGTGACGAATTTCGTAGCCAGATGATCATGCCACTGGCGCTCGGCGGCGACAGCGGGCGGCGGATGGGCGCGACCAGCGCCGTGCTCCCGCTCGCCAGCGCGCCCGAGCGGTCGATGATCCAGCTGGTCGCGACGCTGGGCCAGGGCGACAGCTTCGGGCGCATGCTGCAGCGCGCCGGGGTTGGCGCTAGCGACGCGGCGCGGGTGAGCGAGTTGGTGGCGGGCCGGGTCGCGCTCGGCAAGATCGGCCCCGGCACCCGCTTCGACATCACCCTTGGCCGCCGCACCGCAGATGCCGGCCCTCGGCCGCTCGATAAACTCGCGTTCCGTGCCCGCTTCGATCTCGACCTCGCAGTTAACCGGCGGGGCGCGGCGCTGGTCCTGGCGCCGCACCCGATTGCGGTCGACGCGACGCCGCTGCGCATTCGGGGTGCGGTGGGCCCAAGCCTCTACCGTTCGGCGCGCGCCGCCGGGGCGCCGGTCAAGGCGATCCAGCAATATCTCCAGACGCTCGACAGCCATCTCAGCCTCGACAGCGATATTGCCCCTACCGACCAGTTCGATTTCATCGTCGCCTACCAGCGCTCCGCCAGCGGTGAGAGCGAGACCGGCCAGCTGATGTTCGCAGGGCTCGAGCGCGCCGGTCAGCCGCTGGCGCAATTGCTGCGCTGGGGGTCCGAAGGACGGTTCTACGAAGCCTCCGGGTTCAACAGTCACCAGGCCGCGGTCTATGCGCCGGTCGCCGGGCGGCTGACCTCTGGCTTCGGCCTTCGCCGCCACCCGATCCTCGGCTATACCCGCATGCACGCTGGCGTCGATTTTGGCGCGGCCTGGGGCTCGCCGATTTTCGCGGTCAGCGATGGCCTGGTAATCTATGCCGGCCGGCACGGCGGACACGGCAATTATGTGCGGCTGGAGCACGGCGGCGCGCTGGGCACCGGTTATGGCCATATGAGCCGCATCGCAGTCTCTCCCGGCGCCCGGGTCCACGCCGGGCAGGTGATCGGCTACGTCGGCTCCTCCGGTCTCTCCACCGGCCCGCACCTGCATTACGAGGTCTATGAGAACGGCCGCACGGTAAATCCGCTGTCGGTGCGCTTCACGGTCAATACCCAGGTCGACGCCAAACAGCTGGCTTCGTTCAAGGCGCGGCTCGCCCAGCTCAAGATGATCGCGCCCGGCGCTGCGCTCAAGAGCCTGGCGCCCAAGCAGGCGGTGCCAAGGTCTAGCCGCACAATCGCGCTGTCAATCGCCCGCCAATTCGGCCAAGAACCGGCACTATGACCGCCATTCCTGCCGCCCGTTACCCCGCCACGCGCCTGCGCCGTACCCGTGCGAGCAGCTGGAGCCGGGCGATGGTCCGCGAGACCAGCCTCTCGCCCGCCGATCTCATCTGGCCGCTGTTCGTCACTGCGGGTTCGGGTGTGGAAGAACCGATCCCATCACTCCCCGGCGTTTCGCGCTGGTCGGTAGACCGCATCGCAGTGCGGGCGAAGGAGGCAGCGGCGCTTGGCATTCCCTGCGTCGCGCTGTTCCCCAATACGCAGCCAGAACGGCGCAGCGCCGAAGGGGCGGAGGCGCTCAATTCCGACAATCTGATGTGCCGCGCGATCCGCGCGATCCGCGATGCGGTTGGCGGCGACATCGGCGTGCTGACCGACGTTGCGCTCGATCCCTACACCAGCCACGGCCAGGACGGGCTGATCGATGCGGCCGGCTATGTGCTCAACGATGCGACGGTCGCGGTGCTGGCCGGGCAGGCGCTCAACCAGGCGGCGGCGGGGGCGGACATCATTGCGCCCTCCGATATGATGGACGGCCGCATCGGCGTCATCCGCGAGGCGCTGGAGGGCGCCGGCCATGCCAACGTGCAGATCATGAGCTATGCGGCGAAATATGCCTCGGCGTTCTACGGCCCGTTCCGCGATGCGGTCGGCAGCCGTGGTCTGCTCAAGGGCGACAAGCAGACCTACCAGATGGATTCGGCGAACGGCGAGGAGGCGCTGCGGGAAGTGGCGATGGACCTGGCCGAGGGCGCGGACAGCGTCATGGTAAAGCCTGGCCTGCCCTATCTCGACATTGTCCGGCGGGTGAAAGAGCGCTTCGAAGTCCCGGTCTTCGCCTATCAGGTGAGCGGCGAATATGCGATGATCGAGGCGGCGGTGGCGGCAGGTGTCGGGCCACGCGACGCGCTGGTGCTGGAAACGCTGATGGCCTTCAAACGCGCCGGCTGCTCGGGTGTGCTGACCTATCACGCGGCGCATGCGGCACGGCTGCTTGGGGCATGATCGCGTCGGAGCTGTTGCGTTTGTTGTGGGCTGGCCGAGGCGGTCCCTTGCGTCGATACGGCATCTATCGCATTGCTCGCCGCCAATGACCGCAGCCACCCCCGTCCGCCGCACCTTGTTCGTCGCGACGATACTGACCGGCAGTTTTCTGCTGTTTCTCGTCCAGCCGATGGTGGCGCGGATGGCGTTGCCGCAGCTCGGGGGTGCCCCCAATGTCTGGAACAGCGCGATGCTGGTCTATCAGGCGCTGCTGCTGGCGGGCTATGCCTATGCGCACCGCCTCTCGCGGCTGCCGGTGCGGCGACAGGCGGCGATCCATATCGGGCTGCTGCTGGTCGCGGCCCTGACGCTGCCGATCACCATCGCCAGCCTGCCGCCGCCGCGACCGGGCAGCGAAGCGTGGTGGGTGCCGCTGTTGTTTTTCGCCAGCGTCGGCCCGGTGTTCTTCCTGGTATCGGCGCAGGCACCGCTGATGCAGCGCTGGTTCGCCTCACACCCGGAAGCCGGTGAGCCCTGGGCGCTGTATGCGGCCTCGAACCTCGGCAGTTTTGCCGGTCTGATCGCCTATCCGCTATTCGCCGAGCCGTTCCTGCGGGTGCAGGAGCAGAGTTTGGCGTGGAGCGCGGGCTACGCATTGCTGATCGTGCTAATCGTCCTCGCGGCCAGAGCGCGGTGGCAGGCGGCGGCGCCCCTGCAACTGGAGGCTGGGTCCGCCCCCGCTCATGCTGTCGGAGCCCGGCGGATTTTGCTGTGGATCGCCCTGGCGGCGGTGCCGTCCGGCCTGCTGCTCTCGACCACCACCCATCTCACCACCGACATCGTCGCCATGCCGCTGCTGTGGGTGATTCCGCTTGCGGTCTATCTGCTAAGCTTTGTCGCCGCATTTTCCGAGCGGCGCGGTTTCGCCAATGTGACCACACGGGCCGCACCATGGCTCGTGCTGCTGGCCGGCGGGCTGGCGATGTCCTCGCGCAGCACCGGGACACTCGCGCCCGCACTCGGCAGTGTCGTCCTGCTGTTCGTCGTCGCGGTTGCGCTGCATGCGCGGATGTACGCCTTGCGCCCGCAGGCATCGCAGTTGACCCTGTTCTATCTGGCAATGTCGGCGGGCGGCGCGCTGGGGGGGCTGTTCACTGCCCTAATCGCGCCATTGGTGTTTGACTGGGTGTGGGAGCATCCACTGCTAGTCCTGGCCGCAGCCATGCTGATGCCGCTGCCCGTGCTCTACGACTGGCGCCGCCTGCCCGGGCTCGATCCGTCGATGGCGCGCCTCGGCGGGGCGATATTGGTGTCCCTGGGGTTGCTACTCGCCGCCCGGTTGTTCGTCGTAACCATGAGCGGGGAGCCGGGCATCGAGCGGCTATTGCTTACGCTCGGCATGACCATGATCGGTTTGCTTGTCATGCCGTGGCGCTGGCTGTTCGTCACTCTGCTGTTTGTACTGATGCTCGCTCAGGGCGGATTGGACACCTTATCCACGACGGTTCAGGGCCTGCGCTCGCGCAGCTATTTTGGCATTTACACGGTACGCGATCTTCCTGCTTCACGGCTGCGCACGCTGGCGCATGGGACCACGCTGCACGGCCAGCAATCGACCAACCCGGCCTATACGCGCGAGCCGACGAGCTATTACGGCCGCGGTTCTGGTGCCGCCATCGCGCTGGGCCAGGCACAGGCGCTTTATGGACAGAATGCGCGCATCGGAATCGTTGGCCTCGGCACCGGCACCTTGGCCTGCTACAAGCGTCCCGGCGAATCCTGGCGCTTCTTCGAAATCGATCCGGCCGTCCTGCGCTTCTCTCGCAACCGCACCTTCTCGTTCCTTGCCGATTGCGCGCCGGATGCCAAAGTCTCGATCGGCGATGCCCGGATCGGCCTTGCCCAGATGACGCCCGCCAGCCTCGACATACTTGCAGTCGATGCCTTTTCTTCGGACGCGATTCCCCTGCACCTGCTTACCGACGAGGCATTCGGGGTCTATTTCCAGGCGCTTGCTCCCCGCGGATTGCTGGTGGTGCATATATCCAACCGCTTTATCGAGCTGGAGCCGGTGCTGGCCGCCTTGGCGAAAAAACGCGGGTTGGCGGCGGCCAAGCGCGACGATAATCCCCGCGACCGCAGCTTACTTACCGCTTCATCCTGGGTGGCGCTAAGCCGGGATCCCGCTATCCTCGCAGCACTTGCCAAGGCGCAGCCCGGTGCGAAATGGAGCGTGCTGATGCCGCCGGCACAGCGGGTGTGGACCGACGACCACGCCTCGATCCTGCCTTTCATCCGCTGGGAAAACATAGTGAAAGCGCCGTGACCGCCATGCCAAGCGATATCACCCCGAACGACATCACGATCGCCGCGATCAGCGGCAAGTCCCCGCGCATCCATTCCAGCGCCTTTATCGCGCCGGGCTGTCGGATCATTGGCGATGTCGAGATCGGCGCGGATGCGAGCATCTGGTACAACTGCGTGATCCGCGCCGATGTGAACCGCATCGTCATCGGCGCGCGGAGCAATATCCAGGACGGCAGCGTGATCCATTGTGACAGCCCAAAGCCACAGCGGCCGGGAGGCCTGCCGACAATCATCGGCGAGGATGTTCTGATCGGGCATATGGCAATGATCCACGGCTCGATTCTGGAAGACCGCGCCTTTGTCGGG
>JANONQ010000137.1:0-2750 GCA_031420935.1 Novosphingobium sp.
CTCGGAATGTTTGGGACCTGCAGCTATTTCGCCGCGGAACGGGAGCAAGCGACCCGCATTAAACCCGGCACCACTGAATACGAAGCCTACATTTCACAAATGATTGCGAATTGCTATCACGAATCCGTAATCAGTGATTTAAAGCGGAGTCGCGAGGAACTCCCGGTGATGCCCACAAGGGCCGAAACGATGGCGCTGTGTCGCGCAGTTGTTATTGAAACCGACGGACTTTACCCTGAAGCTCGACCCAAAAAACAAAATTAAACTGAGGTGCGACTCTCGGGAATCGACGGCAGTTGACTGTAGCCCGCCGGTAGCGCCAGAGCTGCGAATAGCCTTCTTGTCATATTCGCCGGACACCCGCTGATTGCGCTGCCAGACAGGAGATGTTCGACTGGCTGATCGGTCTCACGGTCCGGCACATCCCCGCGTTCCAGCGCCCCCCCTGAAGCGCTTGCGCCTGAGGGGCCGCCTCAAGCAGGATGCTACCGGACCGTACTGGTTCCGTACCACCACCGGCACCAGACCCGAGGCCCATCGCATGCTAATCATCTGGCGCAATCTCACCGGCGAGTCGGAGTAGGGTAACCTAGTGCTCGACGAGTGGTTCACCAGGCAGGGCTACTCGGCCAAAGACAGTGAGTTCGACCTCATCTACGTCAATGGCGGTAACAACCTGGAGAATCTCAAGACCCCCGACAATCTGTGGAAGGTGCGGCTCATCGAAGAGGATTTCCATCTCCTGATGTTCGAGATGGAGGGGGGGTGATGCCACCGGTCCACTATCACCTAGGGCGCTTTCCACCCGCCGCATTGGATTGGCCGAGGCTCATTCCCCTACTTGGTCCGGCAGCGGCGGCCGTCGCGCGTTACGACGGAATGTTGGCTGCGGTGCCCAATCCCGACCTGCTGTTGTCGCCGTTGACCACGCAGGAAGCTGTGCTTTCTTCGCGGATCGAAGGGACGCAAGCGACGATGGGCGAAGTGCTGGAGTTTGAAGCGGGCCGGGAGGCGGTGTCTCCACAGCGCCGCGAGGACATCCGGGAGGTGCTCAATTACCGCGCCGCGATGCGCGAAGCCGAGCGCTTGCTCGCGACTTTGCCGCTTTCCCAACGTGTAATTCGGGCAGCGCATGGGGTGCTGCTCGCCGGTGTGCGCGGAGAAAACAAAGCGCCCGGCGAATATCGCCGGATCCCAAACTGGATAGGGCCGCCGAACTGTGCGATCGAAATGGCGCGCTTTGTGCCCATCGGCGCCGACAAGCTGCCTGATGCGATGAGCGCCTGGGAGCGCTACGCCCACGACGACGCGCCAGACCGACTGGTGCAGCTCGCCATCCTGCATGCCGAGTTCGAGGCATTGCATCCTTTTCTGGACGGCAACGGGCGCCTGGGCCGAATGTTCGTGCCGCTGTTCCTGTGGCAAATCGGGCTTATCCGGCGGCCGATGTTCTATGTCAGCGCCTACTTCGAGGCGCGGCGCGATGCCTACTACGACGGTCTGCTTGCCGTGTCTCGCGATGATGATTGGACTGGGTGGTGCAGATTCTTCCTGGAGGCGGTCCGGGCTCAGGCCGAGGACAACCTCGCCAAGGCGCAGGGGATCCTCGCGCTCTATGAGGAGATGAAGCGCCGGGTACCCGAGATGACGCGCTCCCAGTACGCGATTCGGGCACTTGACTGGATTTTCGCGCGGCCCATTTTCCGCACTTCAGACTTCGTGGTGTCGGCCGGCATTCCGGCACCCACGGCAAAGCGCTTCCTCGGCGTGCTCCAAAGTGGCGATGTGTTGCGGGTGCTGGCGGCCGGGAGCGGGCGGCGCGCAGCGGTTCTGGTCTTTCCGGCCCTGCTGAATATTGCCGAGGGACGGGAGGTGCTTTGATGCGCATGGATTCGCGGCAAGATGCTTTGTGGCTCACTATTGGCCGTAAACTGAGCTACAATTCGGCTTGTAGTGAACCACTGCGCGACAATCCGAAGGACGACCGCTGATGCCCCGACGCCCCTGTCAGAGCGTCGCCGAAACCGGAGCGCCCCCGGCAGGGCACCCGCCGCGCCAATAACCGGCAGCAGGCGCCGTTCGCCTACAAGCTGATGCTTAAACCGGTGGCTGCTGTCGCTCTTCAACGTGAAGCGCTTCGAAGACCTGGAGGAGCACCTGCGCAACGAAGCACTCGAAGTGTTGGACGAGAACAATATCCACCACCTGCTCACCGCGCAGCTCTTAAACGTCACGCAACTGTCCACCGAGCTGCTGCTGGAGTAGGACCAAAACATCGTCAGGCACACGCCACGCCATCGCCCAATTTAGAGTTGGGGCTGAACACGGGGTCAGTTCTCGTATTGTAGCAGCCATGCTCGGATAATCCGGCCTACGGTCGCAAGATGCAATTGGAAGCGTTCGGCGATCTCGCGAAAGCTGTATACGCCGGTGCCATAGGCGGTAACGATCGCCTCGTCGCGATCGCAGTGTTTGCGCGCAATCGCCGCAAGCGAGGGCACTGGTGCCCTGCGCTGCGCTGAGCGTGTAGTACTATAAAGAGAGGCCTGACCCGAATGGCACTTACTTAAGGGCACCTCTATAAATTGCCATTTGGGTCGCATCCATTACCTCGGCGATTAGGAAAGTCCCGAGTTCGCGACGATCGCCCGAACCGTGAGTCTGGCGGAGCGAAAAACCGCGCTTTCTCGAAGCGGTTGCGCCGCTTTATGCGGCCCTCGACGGATCTCTCCTAGGGCCGGGACACAGCA
>JANONQ010000138.1:0-2575 GCA_031420935.1 Novosphingobium sp.
TCCGAGATAGCGCTGCAACAATTCGAACTGTTCGGAGGTGGACCAGGGCCGGCAGTGCGAGACAACCAGATCGGAATTGCGCCGCATATTTTTGCGCTGGGTGGCCGATGGCTCGAACTCCTTGGCCAAAACCCGTACCGATACGCAGGCCGAGCAATCGATGCAGGACGGCCGGTAGGCTACGGTTTGGCTGCGGCGGAAACCGATCCGGCCGAGCGCATCGTTGAGCGCATCGGCATTGGCTCCGCGCAATTCGGTGAATACCTTGCGTTCGCTCCGGCCCGGCAAATAGGGACAGGGCGCCGGGCTAGTGACGAAAAAACGGGGAAAGCGAACGGGTGCCGTCACGGCCTGGGCAAGTCCTCTAAATCTAGCGACCGGTTGTTCGGCACGCGTCCGAACTATGCCTGTGCGTGTCGTCCGGTGAAAGTCTTTTAACCAAGTATGAAGGTTAACGAAGCGATATTTTGCACAGCTGCGCGACCAGGCAAGGCTTGCGTGGCGCAAAAATGGAAAATTGAAACGGGCCGCAGCTACCCGCCGCAGCGCCCGGTCTTGCAAAAGTCGGTCAACACGACCGCTGCACCGGCCTTGTCGAGCGCAAGCTGATCCGGGGATCAATGTTGCACAGCTGAACCTGCCTAATTCAACTCCACCTGCGTCACCGAAAACCCCTCGGTCCGCAGCGCCGCGACCAGTCCATCGAGCTGGTTACGGTCGCGTGCCTCACATTCGATCTCGGTGACCAGGCCTTTGGCGGGCAGATTGGTGAAAATGCGCTGGTGCCACACCTCGATGATGTTGACGTTGTGCGCATGGAACACCTTGGCCACGTTGAACAAGGAGCCGGGCCGGTCCTGCATCGTCAACCGCAGCCGCGCGAGCCGGCCAGAGCGCGCGAGATCGCGCAGCAGCACATTGGCGAGCAGCCGGGTGTCGATGTTGCCGCCAGACAGGACAATCCCGACTTTGCGGCCGGCGAACATGTCGCGATGCGCCAGCACCGCTGCGAGCCCAGCCGCGCCCGCGCCTTCGACCACGGTCTTTTCGATTTGCAGCAGCAGCGCCAGCGCGCCTTCCAGCTCCGGCTCGCTGACCAGCACAAAATCGTCGAGCAGCCCGGCCAGCACCTTGGAGGTGAAGAACCCCGGCTCGGCCACGGCAATGCCTTCGGCCAGCGTGTCGCCGCCGGTGGGCAGGCTGGTGCCTTTGAGCAGGTTATACATCGACGGGAACAGCTCTGCCTCGACCCCGATCAGGCCGATGCCGGGCTTGATCGCGCGCGCGATTGTGCCCATGCCCGAAGCGAGGCCGCCGCCGCCTACCGGGATCGCCAGCATGTCGAGATCCGGCACATCCTCCAGCATTTCCAGCGCGACCGTGCCCTGCCCTGCGGCGACATGAGGATCGTCGAACGGATGGATGAAGGTCAGCTTCAGCTCGGTCTCGAGCCTTCGGGCGTGGGCATAGGCCTCGTCATAGCTTTCGCCCTCGAGCACCACGGTGCCGCCGACACTTTCGGTCTGCATCACCTTAACCGTCGGCGTCGTCTTTGGCATGACGATGGTGACGGGAATCCCCAGCCGGGTCCCGTGATATGACAGTCCCTGCGCGTGGTTGCCGGCAGAGGCGGCGATAACGCCGCGGTTGATCTTGTTCCCCAGCAGCAGCATCGCATTAAGCGCGCCGCGTTCCTTGTAGGCGGCAGTGAATTGCAGGTTCTCGAACTTGAGGTAGATTTCCGCCCCGGTCATCGCGCTCAGCGTCTGGCTGCGCATCGTCGGTGTGCGCACCACCGCGCCGGCGATGCGGGCCGCGGCGGCGCGGACATCGTCGGCGGTGAGCAGCGAGGTTTCGCTGCCGGCAATCGCGGCGGGCTTGTGCATGGCCGCGCCCTAAACCAAAGCCCGGCCATTGCAAACCGCTAAGCTGCCGGCGCGATGTCCTGCTTCACCCGTGGCACAAGCATGGCGGCGATGGCCATGACCACCAGGATGGCGATCGTATCGGCGATCCAGTCGCGGATGTCGCTGTCGCGGTGGAGTGCCGGGATACCCTGAACCAATTCGATCAGCGCGCCCAGAAACGACAGCCGCTCTGCGACCCGCCAGCGCAGTTCAGACGGGAAACCGAATGCGGCGAGGCCGGCGAGGGTGCCGAAGGCGAGGATGTGGGCAAATTTGTCGCCCAGCCGATCAATTGGAAGTTCCGGCGGCTTGGGCAGCACCGCCATCACCACGGCAAAGGCAAGCGCCAGCCAGAACAACACGCGCATGGCGAAAACAAAGCGCTGGTGGTGAAGCACGTCCATGGGCCAGCGCCGATAAAGCAATCACCTGCCAAGGCAAGGGCTGGCGGCGGGCACGCAACCGGTTAAGAGGCTTCGCATGACCGACAGCTTGAATGTTTCCTTCATCGGCCTGGGCGTGATGGGCGGGGCGATTGCCCGGCATATCGGCAAGGCAGGCCACCGCCTCACGATCTACAACCGCACGCGCGCCCGAGTGGCAAAGTGGCAGGAAGCCCATCCCGGCCTCGCCGCGCGCGTTGCCACCAGTCCGGCCGATGCCGCGTC
>JANONQ010000139.1:0-7138 GCA_031420935.1 Novosphingobium sp.
TATAGCGAAACGCCCGGCGGTATTCCCGCCCTGTCGCTGCGCGGTGTGGGCTACAACGAGACTTCGCTCGCCGCCTACCCCACGGTAAGCCTGTATCTCGACGAAGTGCCATTCCCGTTCCCGGTCTTGTCCAAACATGCAAATTTTGATCTGGAACGTGTTGAAGTTCTGAAAGGACCTCAGGGTACGTTGTTCGGGCAGAATGCGACCGCCGGCGCCGTGAATTTCATTGCGGCCAAGCCGACGGACGAATTCCGCGCTGGCATCTCGCTCGGCTATGGTCGGTTCAATGCGGTGGACGAGGAGGCCTATGTTTCTGGTCCGCTGAGCGATACGATTTCGGCAAGGCTGTCTCAACGCGTCGAGTTCGCGGATGGTTGGCAGAAAAGTTCTACGCGGCCCGATGATCGCAACGGCGGCAATCATAATATCATGGGACGACTCCTGATCGATTTTCACCCCAGTGATGATGTGAAATTTCTACTCAACGTCAACGCGTGGAACGACAAAACCGATTCACAGGCAGCGCAGTTCATTGGCCTGAATGTGCAAAATGTGGGTTTCCTCAGCCCACTTGTTGCAGCGACACCCTTCGCACCGGCGGACATCCGTGCGGCAGACTGGAACGCCGGACTGACGGAGCGCAACAATTCGCTGTATCAGATCTCGCTGCGCGGTGATCTCAACTTGAGCGACGATCTCACCCTGACATCGCTGACCGCCTATACCGATTATAAGCAGAACGAAGGGAACGACTTTGATGGCTTGCCCTTTTCACTGGTGGATTACCGCAGGAACGACGGCAAGATTCGCAGCTTCTTCCAAGAGCTGCGTCTCGCCAACGACCCCAAAGGCCCCTTCCGCTGGGTGCTGGGCGTAAATTATAGCCGTGACAAGGTCGATCAGGAATATTTGTATGCATTTCCCCAGGCGTCGTCCGGCGTCTTGCTGGGAATTGCAGAAGCTGTCTATGGTGCCAAACAAAAGATGCGCCACGCTGCGGTATTCGGTAGTGCTGAATTCGATTTGGGTGATCAATTTACGGTCAAAGGCAGCGCACGATATACAAATTCCAAGCAAAGTACGGTCAACTGCGGCGCAGAATTTCTTGGCCCACCGTTTGTTATTGGAAACTTGTTTTTCGATATTCTTGTTCCATTCATTTTTGATCCCACTTTTGACAGGACATACCAGGCGGGGGACTGTTATCCGATCAATGATCTTGGCCGGACGATCAATGGCGTTCCGGCAGGAAATCCGGGCAGCTTTGCCGGGACATTGAAGGAAGAAAATGTTGCCTGGCGCGCCGGTATCGACTGGAAGCCTGCGCCCGAAATGCTACTCTATTTCAACGTCTCCAAGGGTTTCAAATCAGGGAATTTCCCAACGACGGGGGCATCGACCTTTTCACAATATCTTCCAGCGACGCAGGAATCGGTTCTTGCCTTGGAGGGCGGCTTCAAGCTCCGGTTACTGGACCGGAAGGTAAGTCTTAACGGTGCCGTGTTCAATTACTCATACAAGGACAAGCAATTGCGCACCCGCGCGCTGCAATTGCCATTTGGTCTTCTCGATGTTGTAAGGAATGTTCCTAAATCAACGGTCACTGGCGTGGAACTGGAACTCTCCGTTTATCCGACCGACGGCCTGACGCTCAGTGCATCCGGCCAATATCTTGATGCCAAAATCGACAGATTTACTGGTCTGGACAGCGTCGGTGTCGAGCGCGACTTTGCAGGGACGCGCCTCCCCAACACGCCCAAATTCGAATTCAGTTTGAATGGTGACTATCGTTTCCCGATCAGCGAGACGATGGACGGCTTTGTCGGTGCCGGCGTATTGCATCGTTCATCGGCGATTGCCGATATTGGCGGTGCGTTGATTCAGCCGGCGTTCGTACCAAACGAACAACTTTATCGCATCAAGGCCTATACGCTGGTTGACGCTCGGTTCGGTATCGAGAAAGGCAACTGGAAGGCCACGGTGTGGGGCAAGAATATTTTCAACACCTATTATTGGAATAGCGTCTATTCGTCCTTTGATGCGGTGACCCGTTATACCGGCAGGCCTGCAACCTATGGCGTGACGGTTGCTTATAACTTTTAGGAGGTTCCGTCATGGTATCTGCCGTCGCCGACGATTCGATCGTCCAGCTGCGCGAAACGGTGAGCGCAGATGACCTTGCTACGCTGGGCATCAATCTCGGTCGCGACTTTCCGGGTCACAAGCTGTCGGAATTGCGCCGCTATCCGGTGTTGTCCGAAGGGGGCTGGTTCACCGTCATCAAGAACCAGCAAACGCTTGAGACAATCAGCCGGCAGCCATGGCGGCGGCTCGGCCCGATCACATTGCTGTCCGAAGGACTCGACTTGAGCTAAGCGCGGGGGCGAGTAAAAAAAGGACTGAGTCATCATGCTGATCGGGGTGGACGTAGGCGGTACTTTTACAGACGTTGTGGCGATCAGGGACGGCGAGATCCGGACGGTGAAGGTCTCGACCAACGTCCGCGACACCGAACTGGCCGTGCTGGAGGGCGCGCGCGAGATTGGCGCTGAAGATGCGACCGTGTTCAATCATGCCAGCACCCACGGTCTCAATGCGGTTATCACCCGCAAGCTGCCCAAGATTGGCTTCCTGACCACGGTCGGGCAGCGCGATATGCTCGACGGCGGCCGCACGTGGCGCCCACCCTCGGAACAGACCAACCCGCACTGGCGCCGGCCGTTCGGCGACGCGGCACGCCCGCTGGTGCCGCGTTACCTGCGCCGAGGGATCGCCGAACGGGTGCTCAGCGACGGCAAGGTGCTGATCTCTCTGGACGAGGAGCAGGCCCGCGCCGAGCTCGCCGTGCTGCGCGAATGCGGCGTGACGGCGGTCGCGATCTGCCTGATCAACGCCTACGTCTATCCCGCCCACGAACAACGCCTGGCCGAGCTGGTGCGCGAGGAGCTGGGCGACATTCCCTGTTCTATCTCCAGCAACATCTCGCCGCTTGCCAAGGAATATGCGCGCGCGTCGACGACCGTGATCGACGTGTTCATGCGCCACATCTACGGTGCCTATACCCGCAAGCTCGACCACGGCCTGCGCGAACTGGGCTTCAAGGGCAGTCTTAACTACGCCAATTGCGCCGCCGAGCTGCTCGATGCCGAAACGGCGATGGAGCGGCCGTTCCAAATCGTCTTTGCCGGTCCTGCGGCTGGCACCGTCGGCAGCGCCCATTTCGGCAAGCTGATCGACGCCCCCAATCTGCTGTGCGCCGACATCGGCGGGACATCGTGCGACATCAGCCTCGTTAGCAACGGCCAGCCGTTCGTCAACACCACCTTCGAACTCGAGCATGACCTCGTTGTCAATGCGCTGTCAGTCGAGGTGTCGAGCATCGGCGCGGGTGGCGGCAGCCTCGTCACCATCAGCCCGGCGGGTGAACTGCTGGTTGGCCCGGGCAGCGCCGGCTCCGATCCGGGGCCCGCCTGTTATGGCAAGGGCGGCACCCAGCCCGCGATGACCGACACCTGCCTGCTGATCGGGGTAATCGATCCGGACGGTTTTGCCGGTGGGCGGATCAAGCTCGACAAGGGCTTGTCGGTCAAGGCGTTCGAGGGGCTGGAATCCAGCCTGCCGATCGAGGATCGCATCCGCTATGCCTACCATGTGGGCATCGTCAACATCGCCGAAGGGCTGGCCAACGTAGCCATCCAGCACGGCGTCGATGTGCGGGAATATTCGCTCGTTGCGTTCGGAGCGGCGGGTCCGATGCTATTGCCCTCGGTGCTCGACCATATCCAGTTCGCCGAGGTCATCGTGCCTCCCCATCCGGGTCTGTTCTCGGCCTTGGGCCTCGTCAGCTCGGAGCAGACCTATAGCGACAGCCGCAGCGCCTATCGCGTGCTGACGCCCGACGTCGTGGCCGAGATCGAGGCGGTGTTCCGCGACATGGAAGTGGAAATGCGCAGCCGGCTCAAGAACGCGCCGGGCGAACCGACCTTCACGCGCGCCTTCGATGGGCGCCTGTTGGGTCAGAGTTGGGAAACCCCGTTCGTGCCGATCCCCGCGGGGCCGATCACGGCGGGCAGCATCGCCGGGATGATTGAAAATTTCCACAATGTCTACGAACAGCGCTATGGGAACCGCTTCCCCGCCATGGCCGTTCAAGGGGTTACATACCGTCTGGAGGCGATCATGCCGACCGAAAAGGTTCATTATCCCAAACTTGGCCGACGCGAGAGCGGATCGGCGGAGCCTGGGCGGATGCTCACGTTGAACTATATCTCGGAACAGCCGGTCCAGGCGGGCGAATACCATCGCGACCAGCTGCGCTTTGGCGATCACATCGAGGGTCCGGCGATTATTCGCGAGAAATCGTCTACTACGTTCATGCTGCCCGGCCAGTTTCTGACTGTCGGCGAGTATGGCGAACTGCACATCCGCAAGACTTGAGGGAGACCAATCATGGCAACAATGATCGCACCCCGCTTCCGTGAAAGCGCCGTTGACCTCTCGGAGAAGCCGCTCCGCGACCTCAGCCAAGCGGAATTCCACTCGCTTTATGGCACCGATCGCTTCACCGCGGCAACTCTTGCCAGCCGGATGCGCTATGTCGTCAAGCATATGAGCACCCGGCTAATGACGTCGGCCTTCTCGATGATCCTGCGCGACTGGTATGATTTCGCGGTGACCATCTCGGGTCCGCCGGAGATGAACTATCCGATGAGCACCGGCTCGGACAGTCTGCTCAATTTCATGTTCACCATGCCCGAAGGCGTCCGCAACACGATCGAGGAGATCGGGGTGGAGAATGTCCGGCAGGGCGACGTCATCATCTGCAACGATCCTTACCGCGTCGGGCTTCACGTCAACGATGTCGCGTTCATCCGCCCGGTGTTCTCCAATGGCCGCCTGACCTCGTTCGTCGCGATCCGCGCGCACCAACTCGATATGGGCGGAGCGGTGCCCGGCGGGTTCAGCGGCACCAAGAAAAACGTGCAGGAAACCGGCCTCGTCATCCCGCCAATGTTTCTCTACCGCGACGACAAGCCGATCGCATCGACCTTCAACCTGATCTTCGACAATGCGCGCTTCGCGCCGCTGCTGCTGCCGGACATGAAGTCGCTCTACCAATGCCTGTTGCTCGGCGAGCGGCTGCTCCACGAAAGCATCGCGCGGTATGGCTTCGACGCCTATCTCGGCGCCATTCGCTACGCCTGCGACGTGTCGGCCGACGCGATGCGCCACGCTATTGCCACGAAAATTCCCGATGGCGTCTATTACGGCGAGGACATGCTCGATTCCGACGGGCTCTCCGAGGGCCGCGAATATCGGGTGCGCGCCAAGATCACCAAGGTAGGCCACCGGCTCGAGCTAGACTTCAGCGGTAGCTCTCCCGAAGCCCCGGCGAGCATCAATTGCGGGCCGCTCGACGTCAAGGCCGGGGTTGGCGTGGCGCTCAAGATGTTGATCGAACAGGAAACTCCACTGTCGTCGGGCGTGTTCCGCGACATCGACATCGTGCTTCCGCCGGGAACCTTCGTCAGCGCCACCCCGACCGGACCGGTGTTCATGTATTGGGAGCCGCAATTCTGCGTCCTCAGCGCCGTCTACAAGGCATTTTCGCAGGCGTTGGGTGACGAGGCGATTGGGTTGGATTTCGGCTCGATGATGGTCCACAACGGCTCGGGCGTTCGTAAAGACGGCACACCGTGGCTGTCGGTCGCGACCTGTGGCGGCGAACATGGCCCGTGGGGCGCGACCAAGGTTGGCGATGGCGACAGCTACACCGTCAACCACACCGGCAACAACCTCGACCCCGCGATAGAGGCGATCGAGTCCGAAATTCCCGGTGTCTTCATGCGCAAGGAATATGCCATCGACACCGGCGGTCCGGGCAAGTTTCGCGGCGGTGCGGCGGTCATTCGCGATACCTACTGGCTCGAGCCCGGCAGTCACGGCCAGACCACCTTGCACACCAAGAGCCCAGCGGGCGTCGGCGCGAACGGCGGGCGGTCGGGGACCAGCCAGGCGTGCTGGACATTCCCGCCCGAGAGCTTCGACGTCGCCAAGGAACAGCGTCCGCTGCCGATCGACGACGCCAACGTGTACCGCGGCTCCGAACCGATGGCCGGCGTGCTCGACCCCGAGACCAAGGCGCTCGATCCCGCAGGCAAGTATTTCTACTTCGCCTCGCGCGCCGTGTGGGAGCTTGAACCAGGAAGTTCAATGCGCTTTCAGACTGCCGGCGGCGGCGGTTGGGGTGACCCGCTCGAGCGCGATCCCGAGCGCGTCAAGCGCGACGTGCGCGACGAATATGTCAGCATCGAGGGGGCGCTGCGCGATTATGGGGTGGTGATCACGGGCGAACCGAAGATACACCCCGAACGGCTCGAGATCGATCACGCGGCGACCGAGCGCCACCGCGCCGCGATACGCGCCGCCGCCCGACCACGGTAGAGGAGCGCCGGCAATGCGATTGAGGGACAAGGTCGCCCTGGTGACCGGCGGAGCCTGCGGGCTGGGAGAAGCGATCTGCCGCGCCTATGTCGCCGAAGGCGCATCGGTCGTCATTGCCGATATAGACGAGCAGGCTGGCGAGGCGTTGGCGGGTGAAATCGGAACCGCGGCCCGCTTCCTTCGTCTCGACGTCACCAAGGAAGACGATTGGACCCGCGGTCTGGCAACGTTCGACCGGCTCGACATCCTGGTCAACAATGCCGGTGTCGCGATCCTTGGCGATGTCGAGCAGGTGTCGCTCGAACAGTTTCGTCAGACGCTCGACGTCGATCTGGTCGGCGTGTTCCTCGGCTGCAAGCACGCCATTCCCGTGATGAAGCGGCACGGCGGATGTATCATCAACATGAGTTCGATGAGCGGAGTTCGCGCGCAGGCCGAACTATGCGCCTACAATGCCGCCAAGGGGGGCGTCACGCTGCTCACCAAATCGGTCGCGCTGCACTGCGCCAAGCAAAAAAACGGCATTCGCTGCAACTCGATCCACCCGGGCGCCATTCACACGCCGCTGATCGACAAGGTGCTCGGCGCGGCGGAAAATCGTGACGAAATCTATGCTAGCTGGGTCGCGACCCACCCCATCGGCCGTCTCGGCCAACCTGCGGAAGTGGCGTCGCTGGCGGTCTATCTCGGG
>JANONQ010000140.1:0-2631 GCA_031420935.1 Novosphingobium sp.
GACAATTCCTTCGCCTCCTGCATACGCAAGTAGCCAGGAAGCAGCAGGTCATGCGAGATGCGCGACAGCCCGCCCACACCGCCATGGCGGGCAGTAAACGCTGCCTTGATTGCGGCGAGCGCGAAGGACCCGCGCTCGGCAATCTCCAGCGCGAATGTCCGCGTCGCACTGGTCAATTCGGCATCGGGGACGACCTTGTTGATCAGTCCGATAGCTTCGGCGTCTTGCGCCGTCATCTTGGGGTTGCGAAACCAAATGTCCTTGGCGCGCTTCTTGCCGACCAGATCTTCGAGATACCATGTCCCATACCCGGCGTCGAAGCTGCCCATCATCGGCCCGACCTGCCGGAACACCGCGCTTTCCTTGGCGATGGTCACATCGCAGACCATTTGCAGCACATTGCCCCCGCCAACCGCGAATCCGTTGACGCTCGCGACCACGGGCTTCTGAAGCCGGTCGATGCTTTCGTACATCTCGAGCGTGGGCAGGACGCCGGCGTAGAGGTGGCTATCCTCCATGCCCTCCTTGCGGCCGCCGATGCAGAAAAATTTGTCGCCAGCGCCGGTGATCACCAGCACCCGGGTCCGTGTCTCCCGCCGGACGGCATTGATGCAGTCCCGAATCTCATGACACATGGTCTCGGTAAACATGTTGCCATCGTCAGGACGGTTGAGCGTTATTGTTCCGATCGGCCCGTCTTCGGAGTACAGGATTTCGCTGAATTCCATCATTTTTTCCTTTAGAGCGCGATGCGAAAAAGTGGGCACCGGTTTTTCGCAATTAATTGCGCGGATACAAGGACTCTAGATCACGCCATCAGCGGCGAGAACGGCCTGCTCGGCCGCAGATAGCCCGAGCCAATTTTGGAAGACCGCGTCGTTGTCTGCGCCGAGCCGCGGTGGCGGGCGGCATCCCTCGCTTGCCCCATCGACCGCGATGCCGAGCCCGACCTGCGGTACACGCTCCCCGCCCCGATCGAAACCGTACAAAAAGCCGCGCCGTCTGAGAGCTGCATCCTCGCCGATCTCGTCAAGCCGGTAGATCGGACCGGCAGGAACGCGCGCGGCCTGGAAAATGGCGAGCCAATCGTCGCGGCCGCGCGCTTTCAGCCGCGCCGCGATGTCTTCGACAATCCGGGCTCGATCGGCGCGGCGGCCGGCGTTGCTGGCATGAGCGGGTTCCTCCGCTTTTTCAGGTGTGCCCAGCGCGGTCCAGAAGCGCCGCCAGATTGCGTCGTTGCCTAGCGCGAGCGTCAGCGGATTATCGGCAGTGTCAAACACCTGGTAGATAGCGATCACGCTGTCGCTTCCGCCTGACCGTCGCATTTTCTCGCCTGATCCGAGATAGGGGACGAGCCGCGGCGCCATGAATCGCGTCATGCTCTCGACCAGCGAGATGTCGATCGCCGCGCCTTGTCCCGTCCGCTGCTTGCGAACGATCGCGGCGACTGCGGCTAGTGCTGCATCCTGCCCGGCGAGCAGATCGGCGGCGGGCGTGCCGACTTTCTGCGGCAGGCCGTCCGGCGCGCCGGTCATGTCCATCACCCCCGAATAGCCTTCGGCGACCAGATCGTAACAGGGCATGTCCGCACGGTCACCGTCGAGGCCGAAGCCGGTGATGGATACATGGATCAAGTCGGGCCTGACCACCGCGAGGGTCGCATGGTCGATCCCGAGTTTGCGCTGGACGCGGGCGACCACATTGACGAGCACGATATCGGCTTTCGCCACCATCCGAAGAAGCAACTGGTGACCCGCCGGTGCCGCAGTATCGAGCGTAACCGATTGCTTGTTGCGGTTGACGCTGACAAACCAGAGCGATTCTCCGTCCAGGAATGGCGGGCCCCAGGCGCGGCAGTCATCCCCTGCGCCGGGCCGCTCGATCTTGATCACCGTCGCGCCGAGATCGCCCAGCAATTGTCCCGCGTAAGGGCCCGCCACCGACGTTGTGAGATCAAGCACAACCAGGCCCTCGAGCAAATCGAGTCCTTGCTCATCCTTCAGTGGCAGCGATTGAGCCGGATTCGACATCAGCAGATGCCTTGGCTGCGGAGCGCCGTGATCGCTGCGGCGGGCATGCCGAGCAATTCCGTCAGGACGTCCGAGGTATCCGCGCCCAGAGCCGGCGCCGGCCTCATTTCGGGCGGCGGGCCGTTGCTGAAATGAGGCTGGATAGCGGGAAGCTTGATCGATCCCATGACCGGATGCTCCAACGTCGCGATTGCGCCCCGGGCCGCATAGTGGGGATCACTCGCGATATCCTTTGGCGTGTATATCAGGCTGTGCGGCAGGCCGTTCGCTTCCAGGATCCGGAGCACCTCGGCGGCCGGACGGGCTTTGATCCAGTCGGCGACGATGCCGTTGATTTCGTCGTAATTCTCGACCCGGCGGATATGCGTTTCGAACCGGGGCTCCTCGCCCAGCTCAGGCCGCCCAATTGCCGCGCACAGCCGCTTGAAGACATTCGTCGCCGCCACCGTCAGCGCAACATATTGTCCGTCACCGCTCAGATAATGATCGCCGGGAGCCGCGGCAAAATGACGATTGCCGGAACGCTCCCGCTCGATCCCGAGCTTGTCATAGGCGGTAATCATCACGTCGGTGAAGCGAAACACTGCCTCGAACAGCGACA
>JANONQ010000141.1:0-6506 GCA_031420935.1 Novosphingobium sp.
CCGCCATCCTTATCAGCGGTGTGAGTTCGTTCACCGGCGCCAACGCTCGCTTTGCCCGCGCGATCGTGATTTGGCTGGCATTGGCCGGGATGGTCATGGGTAAATCAGGTCAAGCGGTACCTTGTCCAAAAAACCCGCGATCCGGCGGTTCTCGCGCGCCCAGGCCCGCAGGGTGAGCGGTGCCAGCGGGACCAGCCAATGGGCCGGAAGCTGCCTGATTACGGATGCAACGCGATTCCAGCGCCCGGCCTTCGCCTCGCTCACCAGCGTATTTGCAGCGAACCCGATCGGCATCATCGCCACCCGCAACCGCGCACCGACACCCAGACCGAGAGCCGCGGCGTGGCGGGTGACGAAATTGGGCAAGAAGCTACGATAGTCGGCAATCGTACGCCCACTGGAACGGGCATCAATGGCAACTTGGCGACCGTGGATGCGGTTGACCGTCAATTGCGCCGGCAACCAGGCGTAATCCCAGTCGATCAGCATTTCGTACCAGCAAAAGGTGTCGAAATGCACGAATCGCTCGTCGAACCCTCCCCTCGCCTCAAAGGCATCCTTGCGCACCGTAGCGGTGGTAACGGCAGGCAGCGGCAGCGTATCGGCGGCCCGCGAAAATCCCCGGCGGATCGCTTCGCGGCCCAGCACAATGACGACGGGATAATCCGGCTCGGCGTCCGATATATATCCGTTGGCGAACAAATACCGTTCCCCATTGCCGATGAGCGCAACCGGGCTGCCCGCTACCTTGTCGAGGACGGCGAGGATCTTGGCGACGCAATCCTGGCGCATCAGATCGTCGTGGCAGAACAGCTTGACCCAAGGCGTATCGGCCAGCGCCACCGCCCGGTTCATATTCGCAACCTGGCTCAACATCACTTCGCTGCGCGACACTTTGACGCGGTGGTCCCGCTTGGCAAAATCGGCCAGGATTGCAGGCGTTTCATCATTCGATGCATTGTCGGAAACGAACAGGTCGAAATCGGAGTGGCTTTGATCGAGGATGCTGGTGAGCGCCGCGCCGAGATAATCCGCGCCATTGCGCACCGGCAGCGCCACACTTAACTTGCGCCCGCTCATCGTCCAACCTCGAAGGCAACGGTATCGGCCGGGTCATACCGGTTTGCGGCGTAGGCCAGCAGCAGAAACGGCACCTGCGCATCGGAGGAATTGATGAAGACATGCGCCAGCCCGGCCGGTATAAACACCGTCTGCGGATCATCTGCGTCCAGCCACCATTCCCCCCGTTCCCCGCTGGCCGGGTCCTCTACCCGCAGCAGGGCACGGCCTGCCACGACAGTGAACCACTCGGCGGTCCGGGGATGGAAGTGATTGCCCCGGGCCTGACCAGGCACCGCATGAGTCAAATAGACTTCACCGACGTGCGGCGGCATGTCCGCTTCCGTCCCGTCGATCACCTTAAGAAACCAGCCGCGCTCGTCCGACAGCTTGCGGCGGGGGATGAAGCGCAGGCCTTCGATCAGGCTCATCGCGATAGCTCCGTCTTGACGAGGTCGGCAATGCCATCGCCAAGGCTGACTTGCGACCGCCAATTCGATACCGCTAACCAGCGGGAGGTGTCAGGCAGGCTCACCATAGCTTCATGCGTGCGGTAAGGCAGCGCACCGAAGCTTAGCTTGGCATGGAAGCCCGCCTCGGACAGCGCGGCGGCCAACCCCTCGATATAGTGCCGCACGGTAATCGACTGCCCCGATCCCACGTTATAGGTTCGGATACCCGGATTAGTGAGTGACAAGGCCAACGCCCGCCACAAGCAATTGGAGCAATCGCCGACATGGATGAAATCGCGCAGCTGCTCTCCGCCGGTGAGCGCGACTGGCTCGCCCGCGCGAACCTGGGAAATGATATGCGGCCCCAGCCGCCGCTCCCCCTCGCCGGCGCCGTAGATGTGGAATGGACGCATGATGGTGATCGCTAGCCGGTCGGCAAATCCACCCGCCAGCGCCGATGCTGCAGCCTTGGCGGCACCATAGAGGCTTGCGGAAGGGACGATTGGCCATTCCTCGTTCACCGGCAAAGCGGAAAACGCATACTCAAATCCCGACCCGACATGGACCACCGACGGCGGCGCAGGCAGCTGCGCGGCTGCGCGATAAATCGCTTCGGTTCCGTTGACGGCGACTGCCAGCATATCGCGGAATTCCATCGCGCCATAGGTCACGCCTGGGGCCGCGCAGTGAATTATCGCCTGCGGCCGCGCAGCAGCAACAGCCACCCCCACGGCTGCGCCATCGGTCAGGTCGGCCTGGTGGAATGTGCTCCCTGCAGGCCCGGGTGAGCGGCCCAGCGTGTGAACATCGACGCCGCCGGAAACGCCTTGCTGTGCGACATGCCATCCAAGAAAACCGCTTGCGCCGGTAACCAGCACTCGTCTGCCTTGGAACGGGCGCGCAACGTCGCAATCAAGCAGCCTGTGGGCGGATCTCATCGCGGCAGGCTCGGCCTAGCCATTTGGCAGGTCAGCCCGCCATGGCGGGGGAACATGGTAGTTGTGCCGCCGAGGCCGGCTGGAATCCTGGCTTGGTCCGCATAGGCACCGGCGGCCATCAATCGCATCCTTAAAAATTTCGGAAGAAGTTGTGCTCTGGCTCCCAGCAATCAAGCTTGCGAAAATACCGGTCCTGGTTGGAACGTCCCTCAAATCGGCGCAAGAGCGTGACCAGCGGATTTCGGCCTCGAAAATCGGCGGGGAGGCCCACGTCGATTTCCATGTAATGGCGATGGCTTCGGAAGAACCGCAGGAATTTGTGGATGGAACGAAAGCCGCAATCGTTGAATGCAACAATACCGCCCACGCGCAATAATTTGTCGATGTAGAAGGTGTCCAGAGCGACATAATCGAAGGTATGCATTCCATCGATATAAGCAAAATCGACCGATTGTTTTTCTCTGATGAGGTCCGGCAATGCAAGAAAATCCGGTGCTTCGCGCAATTCGTGCTTGATACCGGCATCTGTTAACGCAACCAGGCGGCGACCCGCATCTCGCCACTGACTTTCCTGGTTTGGATCAATTGAAATCAGTTTACCATCCGCCGGGAGGCCGGCGAGAATTGCCAAAGTCGACATGCCGTTGGCCATTCCAATTTCAATTGCCAGTTTCGGCTGCTGACGGTGGACCTGTTCGGTAAGCGCTTGTGCGAACACTGACGGAATTGCTGCATCGATCGGCTTTTCCCCGCTCGATCGATAGGCTTCCATCAACACTTCGCTAGCGTGCCTGCCTGGCTGATTCATCCCATAAACTTTCTAACCCGTTCGATATCGGCATTTGTGCTTGCGGCAGTTCCAAAACGGCGAGGTATAGCACATCCACCGCATTACCAAATTCGTGACCCGTAGGAGGTAGTGGCAAATGCGCAGCGATTGCGTGGCCGGGACCAGCTTTCGCCAATCGGTTCCCTGACTCAGTTACGAGAATCGCTGTATATATTACGGTGTCACCATGTAACGCTTCAGCGTGCCACTTCGATAAGACGGTCGGGCCCTGCGAATAAGGATTTTTAGCAAATGACCAGATGGCGCATCCGCAAGAACCTGATCGCCAACTTCGGCGGTCAGGGCTCGCGAGCGCTGATGGCACTGGTGTTCGTCCCGTTCTACGTCCGCATCCTCGGCGTCGAAGCCTATGGGCTGATCGGCCTTTACGCCAGCCTGCTGATCGCGCTTGGCCTGTTCGACGCCGGCATGCGGCCTACCCTTGCGCGGGAAATGGCGCGTTTTACCGGCGGCGCGATGAACGCCGACGAAATCCGCACATTGCTGCGCAGCGTCGAACTGCCGCTGTTCACAGTCGCGCTCGCTATCGCGCTGCTGATGGCCGCGGCAGCGCCGTGGCTTGCCCAGCACTGGGTGCATCCCGAGCATCTGCAACGCGGCGCGATTGCCCACGCCTTTGCCGTGATGGGCTTCGTTGCTGCATTGCAGATCGTCGAAAGTGCCTATGATTCCTGCCTTGCCGGCCTGCAGCGCCAGGTGCTGCAGAACGCGATCATTACCGCAATGGCCGCTTTGCGCGGGTTCGGCGCGCTCGCCGTGCTGTGGGCCTGGCCGACGGTCCAGGCGTTTTTTCTGTGGCAGGCTGCGGTCGCCCTGCTGTCGCTCACATTGCTCGGGCTGGCGGTCTATCGCAGTCTGCCGCCGGCAGCCGCTCCGGTGCGGTTTTCGCTGCCGGCGCTGCTTTCGGTGCGCCGCTACGCGCTCGGGATGTTCGCCATTGTGCTGGTTGCGGTGCTGCTGACGCAGATGGACAAATTTCTGCTCAGCCGTCTGGTGCCGCTGGGCGAACTTGGCCGCTATACGATCGCCGCTGCGGTCGCCGGTGCGATCGGTTTTGTCGCCGGGCCGGTGGGCAATGCCTATTATCCCCGGATGACCGAACTCGTCGCCCGCGGCGAGACCGCCGATCTTGCCGCGATATTCCATCAGGCGACCAAGCTGACGGCGCTGCTCACCGGGACCGCCGCCGCCATGTGCCTGCTGTTCGGCGAACGCCTGCTCAGCCTGTGGCTGCACGACCCGGCGCTCGGCGCCAGCGCAGCGCCGCTATTAGCGCTGCTGGCGCTCGGCGGCATGTTCAATTCGCTGTCTGCGGTGCCCTATCTGCTGCAGTTGGCTCATGGCAACACAGGGACGACACTGCGACTTAATTTGGTCATTCTGGCGCTGTTCCTGCCTTTGCTGGTAATCATGGTGCAAGCCAGTGGCGCGCTCGGGGCGGCACAGAGCTGGGCGGCAATGACGCTGTGCAGCATGGTTGCGATCGCGATGCTGACCTTTCGCCGCTATCTCACAGCAGAAGGACGGCGCTGGTGGCTGGGCGATGTGCTGCCGATGCTCGCGGTGGTGTTCGGCGCAGCCGCGATCCTGCAGCTGCTGCTACCCCGTCCGCAAGGCCCATTCGCCGAGGCTGCGGTGCTGCTGGCGGCGGGCGGCGCGATCCTGGCTTGCGGATTGCTGGCGGACCGGCAATTTCGCGGCATCGCCTTTCGCAGCCTGCGGCTTGCCCGCGCCAGCACCCGGTGACCTCTCCGAAATAAGCTAAACGTCGTCATCCCGACTTGGCCGCGTAGGCGTCGAGATCGTTGAGGCAGGCGGCGCGGGCATCCCCGCCCGCAAGCACGTGCCGATACCACACCGCCGTCTGCGCGACGGTGCGACCGAAATCCCACACCGGCCGCCAGCCGAGCTCCGCCACCGCCTTGCCGATCGCCAGCCGCAACAGCCCCGCCTCATGCAGGGCGGAGGGATCGTGCCGGACGGTCCAGCCCGGCCGCTGCCACTGCGCCAGCAAAGCGTCGGCCAGTTCGCCGACCTGGCGGGCATCGCCGGGCTGCGGACCGAAATTCCACGCCTGCGCGTAGCTTTCTCCGCCGGGCCCGGAAAGCCGGGCGCCCAGCGTCAGATATCCGGCGAGCGGTTCGAGCACATGCTGCCACGGCCGCACCGAGGCGGGGTTGCGCAGCGCGGGCCGATGGTTGCTGGCAAGCGCTCGCACGAGGTCGGGAATAATGCGGTTCTCTGACCAGTCCCCGCCGCCGATGACATTACCGGCCCGCGCTGTCGCTATCCGCACGCCATGCGCTCCGGCACGGGCGGGCGCGAAGAAACTGTCGCGCCAGGACGCGACCGCAATTTCCATCGCCGCCTTGCTCGCGCTATAGGGATCGCGTCCGCCGAGCGGGTCGGTCTCGCCATAGGCGTGGTCGGTCTCGCGGTTGAGATAGACCTTGTCGGTCGTCACCATCACCACCGCGGCCCGCGTGCCGGTGCGCCGGATCGCTTCCATGAGATTGAGCGATCCGGTGAGATTGACCGCAAAGGTTTCGGCCGGCGCCGCATAGCTGCCGAGCACCAGTGGCTGCGCGGCGAGGTGGAAGATGAATTGCGGCGCGGCTTCGGCCAGCGCCTGTTCGAGCGCGCCCGCATCGCGGACATCGCCCTCGACATGCCGCAGCAGCCCTGCCGCGATGCCGGCCTGTTCGAACAGGCTGGGCGCCGTCGGCGGCGGCAGCGCATAACCGGTGACCCGCGCGCCGAGCCGCTGGAGCCACAGGCACAGCCACGAGCCCTTGAAGCCGGTGTGGCCGGTGACGAAAACGCTTTTGCCGGCATAGGCGCTTTCGAACATCAGCACATGTCCTGGTTCAGCGCTTCCACGGCGCGGTGCCTGCGGCCCACATATCGTTGAGCTGCGACCACTCGCGATAGGTATCCATCGGCTGCCAGAAACCCTCGTGCTCGAACATCATCAGTTCGCCGTCGAGCGCGAGATTGCGCAGCGGCTCATGCTCGAAGATCAGATCCGGATCGCTGCTTAAATAGTCGAACACGCGGGCATCGAAGACGAAGAAGCCGCCGTTGATCAGCCCTTCGCCGGCCTGCGGCTTTTCCGCAAAGGATGTGACCTTGCCGCCCTGTTCCGCGCCGGCGAAGGTCATCACGCCGAAGCGGCCTGCCGGGCGCACGCCGGTGACGGTGCCGATC
>JANONQ010000142.1:0-3457 GCA_031420935.1 Novosphingobium sp.
CCGAACCTATATCCGTGGCAGGCGGTCGGCTAAGAGGCTGAGCTTCTTGCGAAAGCCAAAGCACAAAAACGCGTGACAAGCAGGCTGCCCTGCGGTTCCTGATAAAGGCGCTGAAGCGCCACGGCGCGCCCGAGACGATCATTACCGATGCAATTCGCTCGTACCAGCCGACCGGCGCAGATTTTTGCTGTCGACGGCGGCCAGAACTGCCTGGTTTTCCTGATCCCAACTATTTGCTCGACCTCAACTGCGGCAACGCGGTGATGGACCAGGTCCGCGCCGGATCGGCACCGCAGGACTGGGCGGCATCAGTTCTCGCCATCCGCAGCGTCGATGCCGACATACACGCGGATGAAGAAAGGCTCGAGGGAGAGGACAAGGCGCATTCCTTCCGGTCGAGTGTAAAAGCCATTGTCCATGCCTAAATCATTAGTCAGATCAGGACCCTCGATTGTACATAGCTCGGCGCGAAAAACTTGTTTCGGCAATGGCGGCATTCGCGATGGTGCTGCTGATCGCGGGCATGCTCGTTTTCGGCCTGCGGGTTGTCAAGCAAGCCCGGACCAGCGAGACGTTGGTTACCATCGGCCTCGCACTCGAGAAGCCGCCCGAGCGGAAACCGCCGGTGCGAGTTCTCCGGCCTTCGCCGACGCGGGCAGCCAGGCACGAGGCGTCGCCGCCAAACCTGCGGAACAAGGCGACGCAAATCGTCGCCATGCCCGTGCCTCCACTGATCGTGCCGCCGCCGGTTGTCACCGCCACACAGGCCGGGATCGGCCAAGCGGCATCCGCCGGCGCGGCCGACACGCCGGGTCCGGGGCGGGGTGCCGGCGGGGTCGGCAACGGCGATGGCGGCGGCGGCGATGGTGATGGCGGCGATGAGGCTGGCGGCGGCGCGGTCGTCGGTCCGCGCAGGACCAAAGGCCGGCTGTGGTTTGGGGACCTGCCCGAGGGTTTGCTGCCGGCAGGGAGCACCGGCAAGGTCGAGGTGGTTTACCGGGTCAACATCGACGGGAGCGCGAGCGACTGCCGAGCCGAAAGCTCGAGCGGTATTCCCGCGCTTGACCAGTTGACCTGCCGGCTGATCGAGCAACGCTTCCGCTTCCGTCCAGCGCGTGACCGCAGAGGGCAGCCAGTGCGCGCGATGATCATCGAGTCGCACAGCTGGATTATTCCGCCGGAGCCAATTCCCCCGCCGAAGTGATTCTTGCCAATCCTGAAAAGAAAGGTTTGTCCGCTCAGCCCAGCCGGCGACGACCTGCGCCAGGTCAGCAAAGATCTGGATTCCGGTGGGCGCTATGCAGGCATAGCACCGCGTTGATCGGGCGATGGCGGTCAGGCCTGGCATCATGCGCGCGGGGCGGAATTGTTTCGGTCCGGTGTTCGCCGCCAGCACGTGGCCGGATGTGTCATAAGGCGATGCTGCAGTAGCATACGATTCGCCCAAAAGTCGTCGGACGATATTGACAGGCCAGAAGGCGGTGGTCCACAAGCCCCGCCGCGCAGATAGCGGATGCATATCGCTTCGTTTACGTTACGACAGCCAAGTACAGAAGCGAGGACAAGCACGTGCAGGAATTGTATCGGATGGAGCAAGCGGGAACTCCGCTCGAGGGACGCGGTGCTGGGCTGACCCGGACCGAAGTCGAAGCAGGGCGGAGTTTGCGATGATGGATACGGAAAAGCGCCTTGCCGATCTGCATCAGCTGATCGACGAGTTCAAACGCTCAGGCCTGCGTGAGCTACAGGCGCGGCATGGCGATTTCGAGATTTACCTGTCGCAGGATGCCAACGCGCCTGGCCTCGGGGGAGGCGGAAGCGCGCCGGTGGTGCAGGTTCAACGAACCACTCACCCCGTGGCCGCCCCGGCAGCCGGAGCAGGTGCAGCTGCGGCGGCCGCTCCTGCACCGGCGGCGCAGACTGTGCCCGAAGGCGCGATTGTGGTTTGCGCGCCCTATCTGGGAACCTTCTATCGTTCACCCAAACCTGGCTCGCCGCCCTATGTCGAGGTCGGCAGCATGGTGACTGCCGAGAGCGAGCTGTGTCTGGTCGAAGTGATGAAACTGTTCACCGCGGTGCGCGCCGGGTTGGCGGGCAAGGTGGTGCAGGTTATGGCGAGTGATGGCGAACTGGTCACAGCCGACCAACCGCTGTTTGCCGTGATGCCGCTCTGACCATGGCTATTTCCCGTTTGTTCGTCGCCAATCGCGGCGAGATCGCCCTGCGGGTGGTCCGCGCGGCGCAAGGGCTCAATCTGGAGACCGTGGTCGGTGTATCCGATGCCGATCGCGGCAGTGCGGCGGCGCGGCTGGCGGACCGCAGCCTGGTGCTGGGGCCGGGCCCGGCGGCGAAGAGCTATCTCGATGCCATGCTGGTGGTGCAGGCGGCCAAGGCGAGCGGCTGCGACGCATTGCATCCGGGCTATGGCTTCCTGTCCGAACGGGCCGAACTGGCGCGGCTGTGCGAGCAGCACGGCATCATTTTCGTCGGCCCCGAGCCAGATATGATCGATGCGTTGGGCGACAAGCTGCGCGCGCGCGAATTGGCGGCTGCTGCGGGCGTTCCTCTGGTGCCGGGCAGCGGTGAGATCGCCAGCGCTGCCGACGCCCGCAAGATCGCCGACAAGCTTGGGTATCCGGTTCTGCTCAAGGCGGCCGCGGGCGGCGGCGGGCGCGGCATGGTCATCGTCAATGGCCCCGACGAGATCGAGGCCGGCTTCAACCGTGCGCACGCCGAAGCGCAGGCTGCGTTCAACGACGGCACCTTGTTCATGGAACGCTTCGTGCCCCAGGCGCGGCATGTCGAAGTCCAACTGGTCGGCGACGGCCAGGGGCAGGTGATCCACTTCGGCGAACGCGACTGTTCGGTGCAGCGCCGCTACCAAAAAGTGGTCGAGGAAGCGCCGTGCATCGCCATGCCTGATGAATTGCGCGCGCAGTTGCATCTGGCGGCGGTGAACCTCGCCAAAAGCGTCAACTACCGCAACGCGGGAACCTGCGAATTTCTCTACGACGTGCTGCGCGGCGAGGTTTATTTCATCGAGGTCAACGCCCGCATCCAGGTCGAACACCCGGTCACCGAAATGGTGACGGGGCGCGATCTGGTGCAGGAACAATTGCGCATCGCCGGCGGGCAGGGGCTCTCGGTCAAGCAGAAGGACGTGGTGCTGACCGGCCATGCCATCGAATGCCGGATCAATGCTGAGGATACCACGCGCGACTTCGTGCCGGTTCCCGGCACCGTCACCCGCTGGTCGCCACCCGAAGGCGAGGGCATCCGGCTCGATTCGCACATCAGCGAAGGCGCGGTGATCCCCCCGTTCTATGACAGCATGATCGGCAAGCTGATCGTCCACGCTGAGACCCGCGAAAAGGCGATCGCGAAAATGGCGGATGCCCTGGATAATTTCACCGTCGAAGGCGTGCCGACGACGATCCCGTTGCACCGCACCATCCTC
>JANONQ010000143.1:0-1812 GCA_031420935.1 Novosphingobium sp.
CTGGTTGGCCAGCATGCCGAGCACGGTGTCCTTCGACTGGATGCCCGAGCGCGCCGCCAGGATCCAGCCCCAATACTGGGTCTGGCCTTCATAGACCCACAGCAGATTGTCCTGCATCGGCTGGCGGTAATCGGGCGTCCACAGCTTGGCCGGGCGGCGGAACTTGCCGTCCCAACTATGCGCCAGCTCGTGGGCGACGACATTGCGGTCCCAGTCGAACTTGTCCCATTCGATGAAGTTCTTCGGCTCGAGCTGGTTCTCGCTGGAACGGTGATGTTCAAGGCCGATCCCGCCCATCCGGTCGGTCAGCGCGACAAGGAAGGTGTAGCGGTCGAAGGCGCGGCTGCCGAAGGCGATCAGCGCTTCGTCGACCATCGCCCGGAAGGCGGCGAGCCCCTTTGGCGGCAGCGCCAGCAGCTCCGGCTTGTCGGCGACGACATCGAGGCTGACATTATTGCCGATATCCCATTTGCGCGAGTAGAGCCCGGCGAAGATCGGCGAATCGACCAGCGTTTCATAATCGGTCTCGGCCCAGCTGACGCGGTTGCCGCTGATGGTCATGCCGTCGAGCGCGGTGAACGTTGTCCAGCCTTGCGGCATGGTCACGGCCGGCTTCACCCTGATGCGGCGAACGTAATGGCCTGCTGGGTAGAGGCTCATCGCCTCCCACTGCAGGTTGAGCATCTCCTGCGTCATGACGATGCGGCCTTCGGACACCTGTAGCGGCGAGGTGAAGACGAATTTCGCCACCACCGCGCGCGCTCCAGCGGGCAGGGTGAGGTGGTAGGCGTTGACCTCCACCGGATCGCGCTGCCAGGCGAGCGGTTTGCCGGCGACGGTAAAGGTCAGGTCGGCGATGCCCGAGGGGGTGCCGCGCGGGGCGTGATTGCCGGGCAGCCAGCGCGGATAGTATAGCGTCAGCCGGTTTGTGCCCGCCGCCATCGGGATGGTCTGGGTGACGCGGAACACACCGCGCCGGGTGTCGCTGGCGTCGATATCGAGCGTCATCGTACCACCGGGATAGGGCGTATCGACCGCATCGGGCACGGTCTGGACGATTTGCACGGCCATGGGCGCGGAGCGCGCGGGTTGCTGCGCAGGTGCGGCGGTGGACAGGCTTAGGGCGGCAAGCAGCGGCGCGAGCGTCAGGCGTTTGTTCATGGCAGGCTAGATGCCGCGCAGCCGCGATGCTGGCAAGCTTGCCCCACACTTTCCCACCGCGCGAATTCCCGCTAAGCGCCCGCCCCATGGAAACTCCCAAAGCGATCCGCGGCACCCAGGACATTTTCGGCGCCGAGGCCGAAGCCTTCGCCCATGTCGTCGAAACCTTCGAGCGGGTGCGCAAGCTCTACCGCTTCCGCCGCGCGGAAATGCCGGTGTTCGAAAAGACCGCAGTGTTCAGCCGCTCTCTGGGCGAGACCACCGACGTCGTCTCGAAGGAAATGTACAGCTTCCTCGATCGCGGCGATGAATCGCTGACGCTGCGCCCGGAGTTTACGGCGGGGATATGCCGCGCCTACCTGACCAACGGCTGGCAGCAGCATGCACCGCTGAAACTGGCGACGCACGGGCCGCTGTTCCGCTACGAGAGACCCCAGAAGGGCCGCTACCGCCAGTTCCACCAGCTCGATGCCGAGATCATCGGCGCGGGCGAGCCGCAGGCCGATGTCGAGCTGCTGGTGATGGCGGACCAGTTGCTGAAAGAGCTGGGCGTGAGCGACGGGGTGACGCTGATGCTCAATACGCTGGGCGACGGGGAAAGCCGCGAGGCGTGGCGGGGGGCGCTGGTGGCGTATTTTCGGGACCACCGGG
>JANONQ010000144.1:0-1538 GCA_031420935.1 Novosphingobium sp.
GGCCCAAAGGTGATCTGGGTGCCGGGAAACAACACCTGCACCGCCTCGGCCAGAACATGCGCATAGTCGTGGCGGGCCAGCTCCAGCGCCTCGGCTTCGTCGCGCGCGGTGATCAGCGCGAGGCGCGCATCGCCGGTGAACGGACGGCTGAGATCGACCAGCTCGCCATCGACCCGCGCGGCCAGCGCTGCTTTGGCGAGGCCAGGGCCGATCGCGGCGGCGACATCGGCGGGGGTGGACCCGGCGGGCATTTCTCGGGCCGAACCATCGGGCAGGCTGATCTTGAACATGTCTGACATGGGACGCCCCTTAGCGGGGGGAATCGCGCGCCTCAACCTCTTGTCGGTCCGGGCGAATAACCGCATGCATGGGGCCATGACCGAAACCCGCTTCCACACGCTGCCCGATGGCCGGCGCATCGCCCACCGCATGACCCCCGGTAAAGGCCCGCTGCTGGTGTTTCTGCCCGGCTATATGTCCGACATGGCCGGAGCGAAGGCCTGCACGGTGTTCGACTGGGCGGTAGAGCACGGGCGCGCCTGCCTGCTGCTCGACTACTCAGGCTGCGGGGCAAGTTCCGGCGACTTTGCCGATGGCACGCTCAGCCGCTGGCGCGAGGAAGTGCTGGCGCTGGTGGCGGTGCATTGTCCCGAAGATGAAGGGCGCCCGGTGGTGTTTATCGGTTCCTCGATGGGTGGCTGGCTGATGCTGCTGTGCGCGCTGGCGCTGCCGAAGGAACAGCTGGCCGGGTTGATCGGCATCGCGCCCGCGCCTGATTTCACCGCCTGGGGTTATAGCGATGAGCAGCAGGCCGAGTTGCTGGCAGGCGAGGCGGTGCTTGAGGAAAACGCCTACGGCCCGCAGCCCACACCCACCTTCCCCGGTTTCTGGGCGGACGGACAGGCAAACCTCCTGCTGGATAGTGAGATTGCGATTCTATGCCCGGTCCGGCTGCTCCACGGTCAGGCCGATCCCGATGTGCCGTGGGAGGTCTCGTTGCGACTTGCGGCAAGTCTGCGTTCAGCCGATGTGCAGGTCGCGCTGATCAAGGACGGCGACCACCGCCTCTCGCGCGATGCCGATATCGCGCTGCTGCTGCGCGCTGTCGCCGAGCTTGCGGGGGCAGACTGAACGGAGCCCCTGCCGATGTCGCTGATCCTTGCCCTCCTCGCCCCGATGCTGGCACAAGTCGGGCCGTTCGTGACGCCCGGCGCGGCATTACCGCCGGTCGAGCGCCGCAGGCCAGCGGTCAAAGTGCAAGCCGCGCCGCTGCAGGAACCAAGCCGGCTGCAGGCCTGCCTGGAGGATGCCGAAGCCAGCCCGTCCGATGCGATCGAGGAGGCCGAGGCGTGGCTGACGACGGTCAAGGGCACCACCCAGGTCGAGCCCAACCGCTGCCTTGGCGCGGCACACAGCCGGCGCGGTGAATGGGGCGAGGCGGAAGCGGCGTTTCTCGCGGCCCGCGATGCCGCAGCCGCGAGCGACCACGCCCTGCGCGCGCAACTGGGCGGCATGGCCGGCAATGCGGCGCTGGCCGG
>JANONQ010000145.1:0-2675 GCA_031420935.1 Novosphingobium sp.
GCGGCTTCCTCGGTGTGGCCCAGCACATCCATCCGCGCGCGCCAGTAGGCAGCGGAAAAGCCCATGATCCCGACGGCAAATTCACGGCCCCAGAACGGATCATAAAGCGTCGAGATTGAATATTGCAACTGCCCTTCAGACAGCTTGTCATAGGCGACCACCAGCGTGCGGTCGCTGTAACCGCCGGCCACCTGGTAATATCCTGCCAAGGCCCCGGCAAAACCTGCGCCGCCGCCGCTGGTCACGCGCACGACGGGTTTGCCCCGCGCTCCGATCGCATCGACCACCCATTTTTCCGGCTGGTTGACCGCCGCGAACAGCACCGGTCCGCTGGCGACAACGACGGAATCAATGTCCTCCATCGTCAGCTTTGCATCTGCCAGCGCGCGGTTCACCGCCTCGCGCACCAACCCCGCCTGACTGACATCGGTCCGCCGCCGCGAATGATGCGTCTGACCTACGCCGACTATGCCAACATGACGTCCTGACGATTTGGTCACGCTCAGACCTCCAATGTAAAGACGCAGTTGCTCTGCATCGCAACGCCGCCCGCACCATGGACGACTGCCCGGCTCGCCGCTTCGCCGCCGTAAATTTCGGGCCGGCTCAGTTGCTTTGCCGCATTGGCAAGACGGATAAGACCGGTTGCCATGATCGGATCGGCCGGCAGCGCGCCGCCGGATTGGTTGATGCGCAGCTTGCTGTCGCGAGTGGCTGCGATACCCATGCCTGCTTCCGCCAGACCGAGGGCTTCGATCGCCATCAGCTCGGACACCGCCGATGTGGCGCTGACTTCGGCAATTTCGGCCTTCGCCCCGCTCCAGCCCGCTTTCTTGTAGGCCATCGCCGCCGCCGCCTCGCACGATGCGAGCTTGCCTGCGGCCCGGGAGCCAAAGGCATGCGAATCCATGGCATTTCCCATGCCGGTGATGAACACCGGCGCGCCGTTGTAGCGCATCGCCACTTCCTCGTTGGCCAGCAGCACCGCCACCGCGCCATCGACCGGGCGGGCGAGCATCAGCCGCTTGAGCGGCGTCGCCGCATCTCCGGACGCAAGCACCGCGTCGGCATCGGGAGCAGAATCGATATCCACCTTGCCGTAGCGGGCCGCGTCGGCCCAACGCTTTGCCACCAGTTCGGCAAGATCCCGCTCGCTGACCCCGTGAGCGCCGAGATATCGCTGCGCCTGCATGCCACTGGCGGCGCGCTGGCCGAAGCCGACCGGACGCTGATAGAACGGTTCGCACTGCGATGACCAATAGGCCTCGACATTCGATTCAGACGGCTTCGAATAGGCGACGATCAGCCCGATCGAAGAGGCGCCCGAGCGGATCTTGTTCACCCCGTAGAGCGCGCTCCACAGCCCGTCCTCCTCAACCCGAGCCTCTTCCTTGTGATGCGCGCCCAGCGCACCGAGGAAGCCGCAATTGGAGATCGAACGGCCATCGAGCACATCGCTGCCCGAATCGATGATGAAATCGACATCGTCAAGCGAAAGCCCGGTGCCCTTGAACACTGAAGTGACAACGGCCGAAATCAGATCGATGTGCTGCGCGTCGCGCCAGGCGGGGCGCAATTCGGTTTGTGCCGAGGCGATTACCGCCACCCTTCCGAGACTCATTGTCGTTTCCTCACACGCTCAAGCAACCAATGTCGCTTCCTTAAAACCGGCAAAAACCCGCTGTCAAAGTAATTCGACGTTTTGTCGGTTTTTTTTCGGCGCTCCTGCTCAAAGCTCCGATCTTGCATGGGCACCCAGTTCATTTCAGACCTTGCATTTTAGACAGTTCCGAAACATTATCGGATCGAGAGGACCATTTGAAGCCATGACCCTGCCATGACCTTGGACGCCAGCGGGCAGTACCGCTATCCCCCGCCAAATCCTGAATGGCTATCGCGCCGCGTCGAGGATGTAATCAACCCGGGTCTCCCGATCATCGACCCCCACCATCACCTGTGGATCGAACATGGCGTAGCCTATCTCGGTCCGGAAATCGCGGCCGATGTCGGCGACGGCCATGCTATCGGCGCCACGGTCTTCGTCCAGGCCAACTACAATTACCGGAGCGGCGTGCCCGCGCATCTCGCGCCGGTTGGCGAGACCGAAGGCGCCGCTGCTATCGCCGCCGAATGCGCTGACGGCGGTTGCCCCACGAAAATCGCTGCGGCCATAGTCGCCCATGCCGATCTGACGCTTGGCGAAAGACTCGACGAAGTGCTGGACGCCCACGAAGCTGCCGGACGCGGCGCGTTTCGCGGCATACGTCACAGCGTCTCGCGCGATCCGCTTTTCCCCGACGGCATCGTCTTGCGGCCCGCTCCGGCAGGCCTGATGGGAACGACTGCGTACCGCGCCGGCATGGCCCGCTTGGCCGAACGCGGCATCAGCTATGACGCCATGCTCTACCACCGCCAGATTCCCGAACTGACCGACGCCGCGCGCGCCCTGCCCAAGCTTTCGATCATCCTCGATCACATCGGCTGCATCCTCGGCGTCGGCCCCTATCGCGGGCAGGAGCAGGAGACATTCCGCAGCTGGCGCGTCGACATGGCCGCACTGGCGGCAAACCCGAACGTTACGGTGAAGCTCGGCGGTTTCGGCATGATCATCTGCGGGCCGCAGTGGCACGAGGCCGAGGTGCCCCCCGCCTCATCCGAGCTGGCCGAGGCTTGGC
>JANONQ010000146.1:0-5826 GCA_031420935.1 Novosphingobium sp.
GATGAGGGTTTGATGTCGAGACCGCCCGAATCGAAACACACGCCCTTGCCGATGATCGCGACGCGCGGATGCAACGGATTGCCCCATTCCAGCTCGATCATCCGCGGCGCGTGGCTGCGCGCGGCGGCGCGGCCGACCATGTGGACCATCGGGAATTCGCGCTCCAGCGCATCGCCGCGGGTGACGCGCAGCTCGGCGTTGTGAGCCTTGGCCAGGCGCTCGGCCACCGCTTCCAGTTCGGCCGGTCCCATGTCCTCAGCCGGCGTGTTGACCAGATCGCGCACCAGCGCCGTCGCCTCGGCTTCGGCCAGCGCGGGGGCGATTGCCTTGGCCTGCCTGGTAAGCAGGATGCGGGAGCCGGGCGGGTCAGGCTCCGAGCGGTAGCGGTCGAAGCGGTATTGGCCAGTCACCCAGCCCAGCAGCGCCGGGCCCGGCTCACCGTCAGCGCGGCGGTACGTGCCGGCTGGCAAAACTTCGGCGAGCTTTGCCATACACCAGCTCGACAGGCTGTCCGGGTTTGCCACACCGCCGATGGCAAACCAGCTGTCGCCATCAGGCACGACCGCGTGCTCGTAGCCGCCGCCGGCAAACTTCTGCGCCGCGAGCGCCGCGCGCTGCTGGGCGTTCAGCGTCTTGAGCAAGCCGGGCAGGCTGTCCTGGTTGACGAGGTGGATCGGGATGGCGTCCTGGCCCTTGTCGGGCTGGATCAAGGCGTGCTTGTCGGTCATGCTGCGGGAACCTAGCCGCCAGGCGGCTGCGGGCAAGTGGAGAAATTGCGCTTGCTAAACAAACTGAAGAGGGTCTCGATTTCGCACGCCGAAATTGCTACATGGCCGGGCATGACACAATATCAGACAGTCGCTGACCACGAGACCCAACTGCGCGACGGCACAATCAAACTGAACGGGCCGACGGCATTTGAGGCGATGCGCCGCGCCGGGCGGCTGGCGGCCGAGACGCTCGATGCGCTGGTGCCGCTGGTAATGCCGGGAGTAACGACCCAGGCGCTCGACGATTTCGTCCGTACCTTTACGCTGGATAACGGCGCGATCCCGGCGACGCTGGGCTACCGGGGCTACGCGCATAGTTGCTGCATCTCGATCAATCATGTCGTTTGTCACGGCATCCCTTCGGATAAGGCGCTGAAAGAGGGCGACATCGTCAATATCGACGTGACCCCGCTGCTCGACGGCTGGCACGGCGATTCAAGCCGGATGTTCCTCGTCGGCGATGTTCCCCTGAAGGCGCGGCGGCTGGTCGAGGTGACCTATGAGTGCCTGATGCTCGGCATCGCGCAGGCCAAGCCGGGCAAGCGGCTCGGCGATATCGGTGCGGCGATCCAGCGCCATGCCGAGAACAACCGCTACGGTGTTGTGCGCGAATTCTGCGGGCACGGCCTCGGCCGGCTGTTCCACGATGCACCCGAAGTGGTGCATGCGGCGCGGGCGGGGACGGGGCCGGAACTGAAGCCGGGCATGTTTTTCACTATCGAGCCGATGATAAACTTGGGCAAGTCGCCGGTAAAACTGCTCGACGACGGCTGGACGGCGGTGACTCGCGACCGCTCGCTGTCGGCGCAGTTCGAACATTCGATCGGCATCACCCAGGACGGCTGTGAGGTGTTCACGCTCAGCCCGCAGGGATTGGACAAACCGCCCTACTGATCCTCCCTGGCAGGGAAGGATTTAGCGCTCGCCAACCACCTTGGCCGCCTCCGCAATCGCCGCATGCACCGCCGCCAAGTCCTCGGGCGAGATGCAATAGGGCGGCATGACGTAAACGGTGTTGCCCAGCGGGCGGAGCAACAATCCGCGTTGCGTGAAGAACGCCTTTAGCTTCGGCCCGATGCCCGCGAGATAACCCGCATCGCCGCCGGCCTCGAAATCCACCGCGATAATCGTGCCGCATTGACGCGGGTTTTTCAGGCCGGGGGTGCCCGCAAGCATCGCCAGACCCTCCGCCTGCCGCGCGGTGAGCGTATCTATCCGCTCCAGCACCGGCTCGTCCCGCCAGATATCGAGATTGGCCAGAGCCGCCGCGCAGGCGATCGGATTGGCGGTGTAGCTGGAGGAGTGGAAGAACTGCTTCGCCCGGTCGTCCGAGTAATGCGCCTCATAGATGTGCGATCCTGCCAGGGTCACCGCCAGCGGAACTGAACCGCCGGTCAGGCCCTTCGACAGGCACATGATGTCGGGCACGATCCCGGCTTGCTGGCAGGCGAAAAGCGTGCCGGTGCGGCCCCATCCGGCCATCACCTCGTCGGCGATGAACAGCACGCCGTGTGCGGCGCAGACCGCATGCATCGCCGCCAGCACATGCGGCGGATAAACCAGCATGCCGCCGCCCCCCAGCACCAGCGGTTCGACGATGAAGGCGGCGGCATCGCCCTGCGCGCAGGCCGCCTCCAGCGCATCGATCGTTGCTTGCTCGGCGCCTGCGTGGGGGAAGGGCACGGATTCGACATCGAACAGCAGCGCCTGGTAGGCGCGGTTGAACACGCCGCGCTCACCCACCGACATGCCGCCGAATGTGTCGCCGTGGTAGCTGTGCTGCATGACGATGATGCGGTGGCGCGGGCTCCCGCGGTTGGCCCAGAAACCCAGCGCCATCTTCAACGCGACCTCGACGCTGGTCGAGCCGGAGTCGCTGTAGAACACATGGTCCAGCGGGCGGGGGGCCAGTTCGACGAGGCGGCGCGCCAGCTCCTCGGCCGGCTCATGCGTCCAGCCGGCGAAGATGATCTGGTCGAGCTTTTGCGCTTGCCCGGCGATGGCGGCCATGATCCGGGGATGGCAATGGCCGTGGGTCGTCACCCACCAGCTCGAGATCGCATCGATGATGCGCTGGCCTTCGGCGGTGTGGAGGATTGCCCCCTCGCCGCGCGCGATGAGCGGGATGGCCTCGTGGAGACCGTGCTGGGTGAAGGGATGCCAGACGGGCGAGCGGGTCATTATGCGAAGGCTTCCGTCCGGACGTGGGCGGTGAAGGCCGCGGTGAGCGTGCCGGGCGTCAGCGGTTCGATGTGCGGCAGTCGGCCGAGGTGCCGCACCCGCCCGATGCCGGTGATGGCCGCCTCGCTGGCCGGATTGGGCGGGCCTGAAAAAATGATGCCGTGAACTGCAATGTTTCGGGCACGCAGCGCTTCGAGCGACAGCAGCGAATGGTTGATCGTGCCGAGCAATGTGCGGGCGACCAGCACCACCGGCAAGCCCCAGCGCGCAAACAGATCGGCCATCAGCAGGTTTTCGGCGAGCGGCACCAGCAAGCCGCCGGCCCCTTCCACCACCAGCGGACCATCCCCCGGCGGCAGCGCGAGGCGCGCGGGATCGATCGTGATCCCGTCGATCCGGGCTGCTTCATGCGGCGAACACGGCGTAACGAGCCGATAGGCTTCCGGCAGAATCTGCGCCTTGCCATCCGACAGCCGTGCCACCACCGTGCTGTCGGTTTCCCCCGCCAGCCCCGCCTGCACCGGCTTCCAGTACCGCGCGCCAAGATGCGCGGCGAGCGCGGCGGCGAACACGGTCTTGCCGATATCGGTGTCGGTGCCGGTGACGACCAGTCTCGCGGCTTGGCTGGGGGCTAGGTCCATCGTTCTACTATGGCGGTTGCTGGCGCCTGCGTCGATAGCGTTACCGGTCCGGCCCCCAACCCCTTCCGCGAGCGGGAGGGGCGAAGGGCCGGCTTTCCCGGCGGAACTTAATTAAGCTGCGCCCTCGGCAGCCGGCGCTTCGCCTTCCTCGGCGGCAATGCTGCCCGGTTCGGCATTGGGATCGAACGCTTCGACGAAGCCCGAGGAGTCGCTGTCGAACATCGCTGACAGCACATCGACGCCGGCTGCCTGCTGGTCGGCTTCATCTGACGAGCGGGCGACGTTGACCTTGATCATCACCGCCACTTCCGGGTGCAGCGCAACGCGCACGTCGAACACGCCCACGGTCTTGATCGGGCGTTCGAGCACGACCATCGCCTTGGCGATATTCGCGCCCTGCTCGTTCAGCGCATCGACGATGTCGCGCACCGAAACCGAGCCGTAGAGCTGGCCCGAATTCGACGAGGCGCGGATCAGCACCACGCTCATGCCGTCGACATCCTGGCCGCGCGTCTGCGCTTCACCACGGCGCTCGGCATTGTCGGATTCGATCCGGGAGCGGTTGGCGTCGAACACCTTGCGGTTGGCAGCGTTGGCGCGCAGCGCCTTTTTGCCCGGCAACAGGAAGTTGCGGGCGTAGCCGTCCTTGACGTTGACGACATCGCCGATGCTGCCGAGCTTTTCAATCCGCTCGAGGAGGATGATCTGCATGGGATTTGCCTCCTTACTTGGTCAGATAGGGCAGCAGGGCGAGCTGCCGGGCGCGCTTGATCGCCTGGCTGAGTTCGCGCTGCTTCTTGCCGGAAACCGCGGTGATGCGGCTGGGGACGATTTTGCCGCGTTCGGACATGAAGCCCTGCAGCAGGCGCACGTCCTTGAAATCGATCTTCGGTGCCTCTTTACCCGAAAACGGGCAGGACTTGCGGCGGCGGAAAAATGCGCGCGACATCAGAAGGAATCCTCACGTTCGCGGCGACGGGTGCGGTCGCGGTCGCTCTTGCGCATCATCACGCTGGGGCCGGCTTCGGCTTCATCGACGCGGATCGAGAGCCAGCGGATGATATCTTCGTTGATCGCGGTCTGGCGCTCAAGCTCGGCGATGACGCCCGGAGGGGCATCGATGTTGAGCAGCACGAAATGCGCCTTGCGGTTGCGATTGATCTTGTAGGCGAGGCTCTTCAGGCCCCAGCTCTCGGTCTTGGTGACCTTGCCTTTGTTGGCCTCGACAATTTCGGTGGCGGTGGCGGCCAGCGCATCGACCTGCGCCTGGCTGAGATCCTGGCGGGCCAGGAACACGTGCTCGTAAAGCGGCACTCGGCAGCTTCCTTTCATTGCATACCGATCGCTGGCTTGTCCGCGCCATCGCGGGGCCCCTCCGGCTTTCTGGTTTCCCTGCCCAAGCCGGTGAGCCGAGCGGGGAAGCGGGGCGCATAACGGAATGCGGGGGGAATGCAAGGGTGGAGTGTGACGGGTGAGGTTACAGAGCCGCTGGACAAGGTTTTCCTGAACTGCACAGGCTTGTCATCGCGATCCTGGCGCATCACTGTGCCTAATACCGTTCGATCGATGCCATCTCCGAAACAGGAAGTTGCCCGCATATGCCCTCAGGCCTCGTTGCCCTGCTCGACGACATTTCCGTGATCGCCAAGCTGGCCGCTTCCTCGCTCGACGATGTCGGGGCTGCGGCGACCAAGGCGGGGGCCAAGGCGGCCGGGGTGGTGATCGACGATGCGGCGGTCACCCCGTCCTATGTCACCAATTTCACCCCCGACCGCGAACTGCCGATAATCTGGGCCATCGCCAGGGGGTCGCTGCGTAACAAGCTGCTGATCCTGCTGCCCGCCGCCTTGCTGCTGAGCCAGTTCCTGCCGATCGCGATCACCCCGCTGCTGATGGTCGGCGCGCTGTTCCTGTGTTTTGAGGGCGCGGAAAAGCTGCTGGAAAAGCTCGGCGCCGAGAAGCACGGCGAGACTCTGGAAGATCCGATCGAGGATCTCGCCGCCTTCGAGCGCGAGCGGATTTCCGGCGCGATCCGCACCGATTTTATTCTCTCCGCCGAAATCATGGCGATTGCGCTGGCGGAAGTGGCGGAGCAGGCGCTGCTCCAGCGCGGGATGATCCTCGCGGCGGTCGGCATTGTCATCACCGCGCTGGTTTACGGCGCGGTGGCGCTGATCGTGAAGATGGACGATATCGGCCTGCATCTGGCCGAACGGGCGGGCGCGGCACCGCGC
>JANONQ010000147.1:0-2444 GCA_031420935.1 Novosphingobium sp.
GGGTGCCTCCCGACCGCCTGCAGGGCGAAACGGTGCGCATCCTGTTCATCCATGTTCCCGCTGCCTGGCTCGGCATGGCCGGCTGGATGGCGATTGCGGCGGCGAGTTTCACCGAACTGGTCTGGCGCCATCCGCTGGCTGGCATCGCCGCTCGCGCCGCCGCAGTGCCGGGCGCGGTGTTCGCCGCGATTTGCCTGGCCACCGGGTCGCTGTGGGGCCGCCCGGCCTGGGGCACCTGGTGGGAATGGGACGGGCGGCTGACGAGCATGCTGGTGCTGTTGTTCCTCTATTTCGCCTATATCGCTCTGGCCGACGCCGCTGCGCGCGCCGGCGGCGGGCATAACCGGATGGCGGCGATTTTCGGGCTGGTCGGTGCGGTCAACATTCCGATTATCCATTATTCCGTGCTGTGGTGGAACAGCCTGCACCAGCCCCCCAGCATCACGCTGACGGCATTCGGGGGCAAATCGGCGATCGACCCGGTGTTCCTGTGGCCGCTGCTGGCCGCGACACTGGGGTTCAGCCTGATTTTCGGCGGCGTCATGCTGGCGCGGATGCGGGCGATCCTGGCGAATGCCCAAGCCGAGGCCCGGTTGCGGCGCCAAGCGATGGAATAGTTGGTTGCCGGGTTTGCGGAGCGCATCGACCTGTTTGAGGCTTGGTTCCCCAGCTAATCTCGCATCACCCCGGAAACGCCACGCTCTGCCGATCCGTTAACCTATCCTGCTTTTCCTTGGTGCTTTTCAAGCTCTAGCCATCTGCCGTCCTTTGAGGGGGCATCCTGGTTTGCTGCACGATGCACTTTGCTCGTGCCATAAGGAGACAGCTATGAAACTCACTATCCAAATCCTCGCCCTCACGGCGGGTCTCGCGATTACCGCCGGTGCCGGATCGGGCGTTGCCTTGGCCCAAGCCGATACCGCCGTTCCCGTTGTGCAATCCGTGCAGCCGGTTGCGGATAGCGCCAGCGGGCTTGCCCCCACCTATGTCGCGCCTGCCCCCGGCTATGCCAGCCCGCCGGCGATGCTGGGCGCGGTTTCCGGTTCCACCGCTGCCGACCGTGACGGCGATGGGCTCGTCGACGGGTATTACAGTTCCGACGGCCTGTACCATCCGAACGTCGCGCCAACGCCGATGCCGGCACCGGACCTGGTGTCGCGCCGGGGTGAGCGAGGCTGATTATGCCTGGGCCGGGGATGCACTTGAACCGCATTCCCGGCCGAGTGCTTGCTGCCTGTTTTCTAACGGCAGCAGTGGTGTCCGTACCTGCCGGGTCGGCGGCGCGCGCGGTTAAGCCTTCGCCCGCGGCAAGACCGCTAGCGGCAGTGCAGCTTGCCGTGCCAGGGCCACCAGCTCCCTATGTCGTCACCGCACAGCCGCAGGCGATCGCCGCCGAACTGCGCAAGCGGGCCGGGGGCAAACTCAAGCGCGTCTATGCCAACCGCAATTTCACACCGCTCTGGGCAGCCGGGGGCAACATCGGCACCGAAGCCGAAGCATTGATCAATTTTCTGAACAGCGCTCAACTCGATGGCCTCAAGCCATCCTCCTACAAGGTGCAAAAGTTGCAGAAGGCGGTCGCGGAAGCCCGGCTGGGCGAAGTGCGCGGGATCGTGCGCGCCGAGCTCCAGCTGTCTGAAGCCCTGTCCAGATATGCCAGCGACCTGCGCCGCCCGTCGAAGCGCGATAAAATTGGCATCACCTATGCGGATCCAAAGCTGAAGCCGCAAAAGCCGCAGAACGAGGCAGCGCTGCGGGCTGGCTCGCTGGCGACCTCGTTCCCGCACTATGTCGCCGGGATGCAATGGATGAGCCCGCATTATCTGCGAATGCGCAATCTGCTTGCCCAGGCGGGTGTGCAGAAGACGGCCGAAGAAACGCTCCGCCGGCTGCGGCTTAACCGCGAACGCACGCGCTTCATGCCGGGGCCATGGACGCATCATGTCGTGGTCGATGCTGCGTCGGGGCGACTGTGGTACTATCAACGCGGCAAGCAGCAGGGCACGATGCGCGTGGTCGCCGGCAAACCCGCCTCGCCGACGCCGATGCTGGTCGGCATGTTGCACTACGCCATCCTCAACCCCTATTGGAATATCCCCACCGACCTGGCGAAAACCAATGTCGCGCCCAAGGTGCTGTCCGGCCGGACGTTGCAATCGATGGGAATGGAAGCGCTGTCGGACTGGACCGACAAAGCGACGGTGCTCGACCCCGCAAAGATCGACTGGCCTGCGGTTGCCGCGGGTATGCAGGAATTGCGTGTCCGTCAGCTGCCGGGGCCGGCAAATTCAATGGGCAAGGTTAAATTCCTGTTTCCCAACGAGCTCGGCATTTTTCTGCACGACACGCCCGAACGCGATTTGATGGCCAAGCCGGACCGGCATTTCAGCAATGGCTGTATCCGCCTGGAAGATGCGCCGGGCCTGGGCAAGTGGCTGCTGGGC
>JANONQ010000148.1:0-3027 GCA_031420935.1 Novosphingobium sp.
GTAGGGGCGGATCCGCATATCGAAAGCCATCGCCGAATCGGTTAGCTTGATCCGGCGCTCCGTCACAGCGAGCGTGCGCAGTACTGATTTCACGTCCTTCTTCAGCTCTGAAATATCGACAAGGCTCGCGATTTCCGTGATCGGACGCCCGATATCGGCTTCGCGGACACTAAAGATATCGGCTACGCCGCGCGTGAAGCTCTTGATCCGCAACTGCTCGTCGAGAAACAGCGTGGCGATCTCCGTGCTATCGAGCAAATTCTTGATGTCACTGTTGAGACGCGTCAGAATCTCGTTCTTGCTGCCCAACTCGGCGTTGATGGTCTGAAGTTCCTCATTGACAGACTGCATCTCTTCCTTGGCGGTTTCCAGTTCCTCGTTGGTGGATTGCAGTTCCTCGTTGACCGACTGATATTCCTCGTTCGAAGATTTCATTTCCTCGTTGGCGATTTCCAGTTCGTCGATGGCGGAATGGAGCTGCGTGCGGGTGGTAAGCAATTCCTGCTCAAGCGAATGCATGGCGGTGGCCGATACCTGGCCAGATGGACCGGGGTTGCCTGGCGGAGCGCCGGGGCCGCCGTCCTGGAATGCCAGGACAATGTATTCACCATCATCCCCTATCGCATCGGCAATCAGGGTAACCAGGTGCGGCTTGCCCTCAACGCGAAGCGCAACATTGCCTTTCCGGACCGGGGCACGCGAGCTGCCGGCTTCTGACAGCACCGTTCGCACCGCCTGACGAAGCGGTTTGCGCAGGATATCGAACAGCGCAAAGCTTGGCGCGCCGGGTGCCGGTTCAAAATACTGGCCCATCGATCCGCCCGAGAAGCGGACAATCTGGTGGTGGCTATCGATCACCACATGCGGCGCGTTGTATTTCTCCATCACCCGCCGCGCGCCTTTGTCGATCCAATCGCCGGAGGCTGCCGGTTTTCTGTCCTGCACCGGAATTATCGCGGCCCTGACTCCGCGCGCTGGCAGGTCGGGGAGTATCACCCCATCGGTTTCGCGACGCTCGAATATGTGATGCTTCTTGTCCAGTGCGCTGAACAGCCTTGCGGTGCGCGTGACCGATTCCGACATTCCGAGAAACAGCCGGCCGCCCGGTTTCAGCGCGTAATGGAAATTCCGCATGACGCGGCCCTGCATGGCGACGTCGATATAGATCAGCAGATTGCGGCACGAGATCAGATCGAGCTTGGAGAACGGCGGATCCCGGATGATGCTGTGCGTCGAGAACACACACATTTCGCGGATTTCCGGCACGATGCAATGGTCGTCACCATCGTCCCTGAACCAGCGTTCGACACGCTCCGGCGATAGGCCTGCGGAAACTGCCCGGTAGCGGCCGAGGCGGGCAGCCGCGATCGCGCGGTCATCGATGTCGGTGCCGAAAATCTGGATCCTGGGTTTCGAACGCTGCGCTTCCATCGCCTCACGCAGCAGGATGGCGATGGTGTACACTTCCTCTCCGGTGGCGCAGCCAGGCACCCAGATGCGAACGGTTTCATCCGCACCCTTTCCGTCGACAAGTCCTTTCAGCACCTCCGTATCGAGCGCCTCGAACGCGGCGGGATCGCGGAAGAACTCGGTCACCCCGATCAAAAGCTCGCGGAACAGGTTGTCAAGTTCGTCGGGCTGTTCGCGAAACCGTTCGATATAGTCTTCGGGAGTGTCGATCTGGAGCAACTGCATCCGGCGCTGAAGCCGGCGGACCAGCGACTTTTCCTTGTAACCGCTGAAATCGTGCCCGCTCCGCGCCCTGAGCGCGGCCATGATCGTGGCCATGTGCGACGCCGCGTCGATACGGGTGCCCTCGCTATCCTTGTTCCCTGCGACGCCCCTGAGGTGGGCCTCGTAAGCCATGAGCTTCGCGGGCATCGCTTCGACTGCCAGCACATCATCGACCTGGCCGGAGGCCGCGGCGCTCTGCGGCATTCCCGGCAGGGCGTGGCTGTCATATTCAGCCTGAGCCAATGTCAGACCGCCATGTTCCTTGATCGCAGTCATCCCCAGCGTGCCATCGCTGCCCGTGCCCGACAGGATGATGCCGATGGCGTTCTCGCCCTGATCCTGAGCGAGCGACTGGAGGAATGTATCGATCGGCCGGCGGCGATCGCGCGGCGGGGCGGGTTTGACGATCTTCAAGCGCCCGCCCGAAACAGTCATCGTCGCGTCAGGCGGAATAACGAAGACGCAGTTTGGCTTGATCACGACGCCGTTGGCCGCCTCGACCACATCCATCTCTGTGGTCCTGCCGACAAGATCGGCCAGCATGCTCTTGTGGTCGGGCGACAAGTGCTGAATGAGCACGAACGCGAGGCCGGTGTTGGGCGGAGTGTTGCTGAAGAAGCTCTTGAAGGCATCAAGGCCGCCCGCCGATGCGCCGATGCCGACGATCATCGTCATGCCGGTGCCTGACCCTTATTTATCGGCTGGCCCCACTTTATCCTCTGGAACGCGTCCCTCAGCCCGGCGCGCTTTTCCAGCGGCTGCGCCGGACTGGTAGACTTTATTGCCATAATGGGGGTCGCCTTGCCTCTCGTCAGTGTTGTGGAATCGACCACCCTCGCACGCATCAATATGATTGCTGATGCATCGTGTCTATACCGCTAAGATGGTCCGCATTCTTATTCTGTCTAACAATCTCACCGGGCGAAGCCGGTCAGGGGCAGCTCGCGCTGAATAACTACTGGTCCTTACTTCGGCAACGCAAACGCCAGCCGCGCAAGCCCCGCCCGCGACAGCGCGCAGATCGGGCCGGACCTGGCGGCGGCCTGGCGCATGTTTGCGGGCAGGTAGTGACAGCCCACCACCACGCCATCGGAATCGCGGCTGATCAGATAGCGCACCGGATCCTCGATACTGCCGTTCCAGATATCGATCACGCCCAGCCGGTGCAGCGGCAAGCGGCTGCGCTGCGTGGCGAAGTAGGTGAGATCGTCGATCATCAGCCGGTTGAGGCGGCGGTCGCGCGGTATGCCGCTCAGCGCCATGGCCCGTGCGATATCGCGCCGGACGCCGCCA
>JANONQ010000149.1:0-3329 GCA_031420935.1 Novosphingobium sp.
ACGATCTTGCGCGCGCGGCTGCCGGGTTCGCCGCCGTTCACCCCCCATGGCGGCACGAACCAGCGGTCGTCATGCGCGGAAATCGTGCCTGCCGCCAGAAAGCGATAGGTCATGTGAATGCCATTGCCGCCGCGGTGCAGCCCCGCGCCGCCGCTATCGGGCACCGTCTCGTAATTCTCGATCAGCAGCGGGAAGTACCGCTCGAGGAACTCGTTGGGCACGTTGGTAAAGCCCGGCCACAGCGAGTGTCCGTCCGGCCCGTCGCCCATCGGGCGGCCGGGAATGCCGCCAAAGCCGATCTGGAACAACTGGAACCACTCGCCCTTGGCATCGAGCCCCGAATAGAACAGGTGCGGGCTTGACGAGAACCCTGCCGCATTGAGGAATTCGGGCGTCTTCTGGCCCAGCAGACCGCCCAGAATATCGAAGATGCGGCCCAGCGCATGCGTGCGGCCCGAAAGCGCCGCCGGGAACTTGGGCTTGAGCAGCGAGCCTTCGGGAATGCGCACATCGATCAGATCGTAAAACCCGTCGTTAAACAGAATCTGCGGATCGAAAACCATGATCATGTAGATGCCGAAGAACATGCGAAACATGTTTTCATTGAGCAGGAAATTGATCGAATACTCGCTCTGCGGGTCGGTCCCGTCAAAATCGAGCACCACGCGCTCACCCTCGCGCCACATCGTGCATTTTATCTTGAACGGGCCGGCGCCCATGCCATCGTCGCAGATGTAGTCCTCAAACGTCACCGGCGCTTCGCCGATGGCGTTGGCGATCAGGTGCTTCATCGCGCGGTGATTGCGCGCCAGCAGTTCTTCGGTCGCCGAGATATACACATCATCGCCAAAGCGGTCGGCCATCTCGATCACGCGGCGCGCCGCCACCCGGCACGATGCGATCAGCGCGTTGAGATCGGCCTGGCACCAATCGGGCTTACGCGTCTGATACATCACCAGCTTAATCAGATCGTCGTTATATTCGCCCTTCTTCCAGATTTTCACCGGTGGAATGCGCACGCCCTCTTCAAAGATCGAGCGCGAATCGATCGGCATCGAGCCGACGACTTTGCCGCCGATATCCGCCTGATGGCCAAACATCGCGGTATAGCCGATGATCCGGCCAGTCTTGAAAACGGGCAACAGCACCAGCCAGTCGTTCGAATGGCTGACCGCGCCGGCGCAGCTATAAGGGTCTGACAGCAGGATCATGTCGCCGTCTTCCAGCGTTCCTTCATACATGTCGAGGAAGCCGCCGATGAAGCTGCCGAATTGGCCCACGATCATGCGGCCGGCATGATCGGCGATCAGCGGAAAGGCATCGCCCTGCTCGCGGATGCCGGGTGACATCGCGGTGCGCTTGAGCGTGGCGTCCATCTCGTTGCGCGCATTGCGCAGCGCGTTCTCGATGATATCGAGCGTGACAGGATCGATCGCCATTTTCTTGAACGGCACGGCATTGGTCTGGATGATGGTTGCGGGCATTGGGGTGCCTCCTCTTCAAGCCGGGTTGATCAAGATGTTTCCGACGCGGTCGACCACAGCGATACACCCAGTTTCGATCAGAGTCGTTGAATCCATTTCGATGACGATGGCGGGGCCGGGGATCACATCCCCGTGCAGCAGCTTGGTGCGGTCATAGATTACCGCCGGCTGCTCCTTGCCGTCCATCCACAAGGTGTGGTCGCGCATCTTTGCGCCGATCGGATCGCCATTGCCCTTGGGCAGCTCTGCGGCGGGCAAATCGAGCGCCTGACCAAGCGCCACCGCGCGCAGGTTCACGATTTCGTGCGGTGTATCCATGTTGAAGGTGAAAAGACGCAAGTGCTCCTCGTCAAAACGCGCCAGGATTCCGGCAATACCATCGCTTTCAAGCGCTTCGGCGGTGATCGTCAGCGGCACTTCGAAGGCCTGCCCGACATAGCGGACGTCGATCTCGAACTCGCTTTCGATGCTGCTCTCGGCCAATCCGTCCGATCGCAGTTCGGCGCGGGTCTGGCTCGCCATTTCCTTCAGAATCGCGATCAGCTCGGCCGCATCGGTGTCTGCCGCCAGCCGCGAGAACGACCGCGCCGTCTCGGTCCGCATCCGCGTCGTCGCATCGCCCAGCGCGCAGAGCACGCCCGGCGAAACCGGCGATACGGCGGGCCAGCTGCTCATCAGCCGGGCCACCGCGTTGACATGGAGCGGCCCCGCGCCGCCAAAGCCCATCAGCGCAAAGTGGCGCGGGTCAAAGCCCTGCTGCACCGAGATCATGCGCAGCGCGCCAAACATGTTTTCGTTAACGATATCGATGATGCCGCGCGCGGCGGCCATCAGATCGATGTTCAGCGCGTCCGCGATGGTCTGCACCGAACGCTTGGCACCTTCGCGGTCAAGCTTGAAGGTGCCGCCCAGCAGATTTTCCGGCAGGTAGCCCAGCACCACATTTGCGTCGGTCACGGTCGGCAGCTCGCCGCCCTTGCCATAGGCAACCGGCCCCGGCACCGCACCTGCCGATTGCGGGCCGACACGCAGCGCCTTGGTCAGTTCCGGCACATAAGCGATCGACCCGCCGCCCGCGCCCACGGTTTTCACATCGAGCGAGGAGGCGCGGACCGACAAATGGCCCACTTCGGTGGTGCGCACGCGGCGCGGCTCCAGATTTTCGATCAGCGCCACGTCGGTCGAGGTGCCGCCAACGTCCAGCGTCAGGATATTGCGCAGGCCCGAATTCTTGCCCACCCACAGCGCGCCGGTCACCCCACCGGCCGGGCCGGACATCAGAATGTTGACCGGATGCTCTTCGGCCTTCTGCGCAGACATCAGCCCGCCGTCAGAGCGCAGCAGCGACAATTTGCCGTTCATGCCCGATTTGGCGAGTTTCTCGCGCAGGCTGGACACATAGCGGCTGACGACCGGGCGGACGGCCGCATTGGCGACGGTCGTCAACGTGCGCTCATATTCCTGCATTTCGGGCAGCACCTCGTGGCTCAGCGAGACTGGAATATCCTGCATCATCTCGCGCGCCATCGCGCCGATGCGCTGTTCGTGATCGCCGTTTACATAAGCATTGATCAGCGACACCGTGATCGCTTCAACGCCTTGTTCCTTCAGCTTGACCAGCGCCGTCTTCACGCTGGCTTCGTCCAGCGGGCGAACTTCCTTGCCCGCGGCATCCATCCGTCCGCTGACGGTCACGGTGTCTTCCAGCGCGGCCAGCGGCGTCGGCTTGGGCCAGATGATCCAGCCCGCCAGCCCGCCGGGGACATAAGAGCGCGCAATCTGCAGGACATGGCGATAGCCTTCGGTCGTGATCAGGCCAACGCGCGCGCCTTTGCCCTCCAGCAT
>JANONQ010000150.1:0-2001 GCA_031420935.1 Novosphingobium sp.
TGCAGGTCGCGCTGGGTTCCTCGGGCGTGCCGGAAACCTTCATTATCGACGGGAATGGCAAGATTCTCCACCAGCACATCGGGGTGGTGATGGAGACCGACATTCCCACGCTGCTCGGCCTGCTGAAGGAGCAATGATGCGCACTTTGTTCTCTTTCTTCCTCGCCCTGCTACTCGCCGCACCGGCGCTGGCGCAGGACTATGCCGAGGTATCGCTGCCCGACGCGCGCCAGGAAAGCCAGGCGCTGGCGCTGATGGATGCGATCCGCTGCGTCGTTTGCCAGGGCCAGCCGATTTCGGGCAGCAATGCCGAGCTCGCCGGCGACATGCGCCGGATCATCCGCGAGCAGATCGCGGCGGGCGAGACCCCCGCCGAGGTGCGCAGCTGGCTTGTCGGCAAATACGGCGACTGGGTTAGCTTCAAACCGCAGGTCAGGCCGGCGACCCTGCCGCTGTGGATCGTGCCGCTGCTGGCGCTGATCGGCGGTCTTTGGCTGCTGTCGCGCCGGATCAGGCTGGGGAGGAAACGCTGATGGGCTGGCTGTTCGCGATCGGCCTGGCCGGTCTCACCTTCCTCGGACTGATTCTCAGCCGCCGCTGCTCGCGAATGGCGTTGGAACTGGCGGGCGCCGCAATCCTGATCGCACTTGCGGGTTACAGCTGGCAGGGGAGTCCGGGCCTGGCCGGGCAACCCGTGGAGCGCACGGTAGCGGCGGGAGCCGTTGCCCCGGAAATGCCGGAGTGACTGCTTGATGCACAGCGATTCGCTGATTGCGGTGTTGGGATTGGCGTAGGACGGTGCTTGCTGAGCACGGAGGACACGCGCCAATTGGCTCGACTTCACCCGGACGGATCGGTTATGAGCCGGGCAAGGGGAGCGGCAGAATGGGTCCACGCAAGGCAATCTTCATCACCGGCGGCGGATCGGGCATCGGCCGGGCCATCGCCCGCCATTTCGCCGCGCGCGGCTGGCTGGTCGGGCTGGCGGATGTCAACCAGGCCGGGATGGCCGAAACCGCAGGCCTGCTGCCAGCCGCAAGCAGCTCGGTCCACCCGCTCGACGTGACCGACGCGGAAGCCTGGAAACACGCTTTGGCCGATTTCGCCGAGGCGGCGGGCGGGACCATCGATGTCGTCGTCAACAATGCCGGCGTGGCCTATGGCGGGCCGCTCATGGCGCTCAACGAGAGCGAGGTCGACCGGCTGATTGCGGTCAACTTCCGCGGTGTGGTCAACGGCGCGCGGGCCGCCCACCCATGGCTCAAGGCGGCGAGTGGAGGATGCCTGCTCAACACCGCCAGCGCCTCGGCGCTATACGGCTCTGCCGGCCTGGCGCTTTATTCGGCGACGAAGTTCGCCGTGCGCGGGCTTACCGAGGCGCTCGATAATGAATGGCGCGACGATGACATCCGGGTTCGCTCTATCATGCCCAGCTTTATCGATACCCCGCTGCTGGCCGGCCCCGCCAATGCCGCCACCAACCAGACCAAGCGCGATCGGGTCGTCGCAGCGGGCCTGGAATTCACCCCCGTCGAACGGGTCGCCGAGGCAGCCTGGCAGGCCGTCCATGGCGGCCGGATCCATACGCTGGTCGGATCCACTGCGCGCAAGCTCGGCTTCGCGGCCAAATGGGCGCCGGGTTCTCTGCGCCGCCGCGCCCGCCGGATGATGCAACCGGCATAGGGCGACGGCGACCGGCCTTGCCGTTTAGCCGAAGCGGCCGATTGCCGTCGCCATCGCCGCATCCCGATCGCTCAGGCCGCCCGCATCATGGGTAGTCAGCGTGATATCGACGCGGTTCCAGACATTCGTCCATTCCGGGTGATGATTCGCCTTCTCGGCATAGAGCGCGACGCGGGTCATGAAGGCGAAGGCTTCGCTGAAATCGGCGAAGGTGAAGCGGCGGGTAATTGCCAGGCCGTCGCCGCGCAGGGTCCATTCCGGCAGGCTGGCGAGCGCCGTCTCGCGCTGGGCGTCGGTGAGTTTTGCAATCGGCATCGAA